>DOJA01000102.1:4205-12697 GCA_003511945.1 Phycisphaerales bacterium
GATCAGCGCCACGATGATCGCCCTGCCCAGCGCGATGGCGACGCCTTGTGCGAACGTCACTTGACGTACTCCCGTTGCAGCCAGCGCAGGCACTCTTTCGCGGCGGCGGCGAGGTTGCTTAGCGGATAGCCGTCGCCGGCAAGTTTTCGCAGTTGCTTCACCTCATCGCTGAGCCTGTCTTCATCGACGGGGCCCAGCGGAATCTGCCGGGAGCGCGAATTGGCGAGCATCAATTCCACCTCGGCCGAGAGAAGAAAATCCACGAGCTTTCGCGCGTCGTCGCCGCGCGGCGTGCCGCGGATCAGCGCGACCGTGTTGGGGATCACGATCGTCTTGCCATTGGTGAGCTGGACCGGCACCATCGCCACGGGCTTGCGTTCGTCGATGGCGGCGAAGAAATCGTCCGTGTCGGTCAGGCCCAGGTGGCACGTGCCGGCGGCGACGTGATTTTTCACAGGCCCGTTGCCCGGCAGTTCGATGATGCCGCGGCGGCGCAGGTCATCGTGCCAGGCCTGCAACCGTGTCGCCGCCCCACAGCCGCCAGAGCACGGTGTAGTGCGTGCGCGTGGTGCCATACAGCGGCCTGGCGATGGCCACGCGGGAAAGATTCTCCGCATCGGCGGCGGCGCCGACGGCTTCGATCGTCGGCGGCATCGCCTGCGTGTTCACGATCCAGACGCGCATCCGCGCGGCGAACCCCGTCCACAAGCCCTTGGGATCCCGATGTTCCGCCGGCATTCGCGACCAGCCTTCGCCCTGGTGCGCTTCAAGCACGCCCGCCTCGGCGAGTTCCATCGTGCCCAGTTGCTCGTTGTTCCAGAACACATCGCAGCGCGGCTGATCCTTCTCCGCCAGCAGGCGTTGCACCAGGCCCAGCGACTTGCTTGCTTCGGTGTCCGGCACGATGACGACGGGGATGCCGGTGCGCTCTTCGAATGCCTTGAGCACAGGCTCGGAGAACTCCAGGTCGTGGGCGCAGTAGACCACCAGCGTCTCTCCCTCCCGGCCTGAAGCCGGTCCGCCGAAGTACCGCACCAGCCCCAGCGCCAGCACCACCGCCAGCACCAGCGGCCCCACCACCGACAGCATCAGTTCCTTTGTCGTCAGCACGCCGGCGCTCCCCGTGTTGGGTCATCCAACCCGCGCCAGCAGCCCGAAGACTCCCAGCAGGATCCGTTGCGCCGGGCGCGGGTCCAGCGGCTTCCACTCGTCGTTCACGATCATCGCCACCACGAACACCCGCCCGTCCACACGCTCGGCCACCCACGCGGTCGCGATCGAACCCGGCTCCCCGCCGCGCACCGCGGCCACCGATCGCCACACCCGCTGGTCGAACGCCTCCCCCTCCGCCGGGCCCAGCGCGTAGCGCAGGCCGTCCATGCCTTCTTCGCGTGAGAGCGTCCACAAGCGGGCCAGTTCGATGCTCATCTCGTCGGGCGTCGCAAGCCATCCCACCTTCAGCACATCCTGCGGCTTGCGCCACGCCGCCACGAACTGCGACTCCGCCACGCTCTCCGCCACCGCCCCCCCCGGCGCCAGCAGCGCCCGGCGCTCGACCTCCGTCGCCTCTGCGAACTCCTTCACCAGGAAGCCGTCCACGGTGCACTTGATTTTGAACAGTTCATGGATGGAAAGGAAGGGCGCCATCGGCGCTGCCATGGCGCGTGCGCGGGCCGCCTCGTCGGCGCCGGTCACGCGGAGCGCCTCCTCCCGCGTCCGGCGCAGGCGCGCCTCGGCTCCCTCGCGCCCGACCACGCGCAGCAGCAGGTGGTCGGATGCCGTCGCGTCGCGCTCCGCGAGCGCCGCGCGCGTGAACTCGCCTACGGGCGGCGCCTCATCCCCCACGAACCCCGCGAACCGCCCCGGCGGGACGCTCACGAGCGCCGACTCCACCGCCAGCGTCTGGTCCCAGCGCGCACGACCCTCGCGCACGGCGTCCGCCGTCGCGCCGACCACGAACAGCGTCGACGCCGTCCCGATCGACATCAGCCGGTCCCCGCGCCAGCGGTTCAGCAGCCGGAGCGAGCCGTCCTCGCGCACCTCCCACGCGCTGAACCCCGCGGCGACGCCCATGGTGGACAGGTCCGCGTCCAGCACCGCCCACCCGTCGTACCCGCCCGGGCGCGGCTGCGGCGCCGCGTCCAGCGCGAGCAGGTCGATGCGGTGGGGCTCGTCCTCCTCCACCCGCACCGTCAGCGTCCACAGTTTCCCGTCCGCGCCGGTCTTCAACCCGACGGTGGCGGTGCGCGCGTCAAACAACCGGCGCCCCAGCGCCGTCGCGCCGCCGTTGCGGGAGGCGAACCCCGTCACCGCCTCGCGCAGCTGCGGGACCGACACGCTCGCCTTCAGCGCGGGCGACAACGCCTCCTCATCGAACACCGCCCCCTCTTCACCCGTCACCAGCGCCACAACCCGGTCCAGGTGCGCCCACGCCGCCCTGCCGGACGGCGTTTCGTCCGGCAGCCGCATCGGAACCCGGAACCGCTCGAGCGTCTGCGCCCGGGCGATCGGCGCCCACATGACCAGAAGAACAACCGCCAGGACCCCCGGGAGCAACACACGGATCAATCTTCGTCCTCCCTGGGCTTGAACGCCGCGATGATCTCCGCCTGCACGCTCGGCGGGGTGCGCTCGTCGTGGCTGTAGTCCATCGTGAACGAGCCCTGCCCCCCCGTCATGCTCTTGAGCTGGCTCGAGTACGACGCCATCTCCGACAGCGGCGCCTTCGCGTGGATCACGCACATGTCCCCGGGCAGGTAGTCCGTGCTCTGCACCTGGCCCCGCTTGCCCGACAGGTCCGCCGTGATGTCCCCCATCTTGGTCGCCGGCGCCGTGATCTCGACATCCACGAACGGCTCCAGCAGCGCCGGGCGCGCCTTGCTCACCGCGTCGATGAACGCCCGGCGCCCCGCGGTCACGAACGCCACTTCCTTCGAGTCCACCGGGTGGTGCTTCCCGTCGTACACCCGGACCCGAACCCCCGTCAGCGGGTAGCCCGCCACCGCACCCTCCGTCAGCACGCGGCGCACGCCCTTCTCGATCGCCGGCAGGAACTGACGGGGGATCGAACCGCCCACCGTGTCGTCCACGAACTCGAAGGGCTCCCCGCTCTCGGACATGGTCCCGTTCATCGGCTCCACCCGCAGGAACACCTCCCCGAACTGACCGGCGCCGCCCGTCTGCTTCTTGTGCCGATGGTGCCCCTCCGCCTTCCCCGTGATCGTCTCCTTGTACGCAATCCGCGGCGGCGCCGTCTCGACCTCCACATGGAACCGGTTCTTCAGCTTCTCCAGCAGGATCCGCATGTGCAGCTCGCCGACCGCCCGGGCCACCGTCTGGTGCGTCGCCGACACCCGTTCCACATGGAAGGTCGGGTCTTCGTCCATCAGCTTGGTCAGCGCCGCCCCGATCTTCCCCTCGTCGTTGCGGCTCTTGGCCTCCACCGCCACGCCGTACATGGGCTTGGGCAGCGGCAGCGGCTTGAACCGCAGCGAGTCCAGGTCGTGCGACCCGTGCAGCACCCCGTTCGTGTGCAGCTCGTCGATCTTCGCCAGCGCGATGATGTCCCCGGGCACCGCCTCGGGCACCTCCCGCGTCTCCTTGCCGAACACCTTGTACACATGCGCCACGCGGACCGGCTTCTTCCCGTCGTTCAGCAGCAGCGATGTCCCCGGCCTCAGCGTCCCCTGGTGCACCCGCGCGTAGGCCAGTTTTCCTACGAACTGGTCCGTCGTCACCTTGAAGATGTGCGCCACCACTTCCTTCGACGGGTCCGGCTCCGCGTGCCACTCCTCCTCCGGACCCGCGGCGCTCCGCTTGAGAAGGAACGGACGCGGGTTCCCCTCGTAGGGGCTGGGGCACAGCCGCGCCATGATGTGGATCAGGTCGTCCAGCCCGGCCCCCGTCCGCGCCGAGCAGAACACCACCGGCACCAGGTGGCCCTCACGCAGGCACTTCTCGAAGGCGTCGTGCAGCTGGTGCTCCTCCAGCGACTCCCCCTGCTCCAGGTAGGTCGCCATCAGTTGCTCGTCCACCTCCACCACCTGCTCGATGATCGCCCGGTGCCCCGCCTCCACCGACGAGAAGTCCACCTCCCCCTCCGACCGCTCCCACAGGTCCACCACATCCGTCCCGCCCTTGGTCGGCAGGTTCACCGGCAGGAACTCGCTCCCGAACGACTCCCGCAGCGACGCCAGAATCTGCTCGCACTCCTTCACATGGTCATCGATCTTGTTCACGATCACCATGTGCGGCAGCTTCCGCTCCTCCGCCACCTTGAGCAGCCGCCGGGCCATCGTCTGGATGCCCTTGTCCGCCCCGATCACCACCGCCACCGTCTCCACCGCCGGGAACGCCGAGATCGCCTGCCCGATGAAGTCCGGGTACCCCGGCGTGTCCAGGAGGTTGATCTGGCGCCCCTCGGCCTCGAAGTTCACCGCCGCCGTGTTCAGCGAGTGCTTGTGGTGCTTCTCTTCCGGCTCGAAGTCGCACACCGTCGACCCGTCCTCGATCCGCCCCGCCCGGGGGATCGCCCCTGCCCGGTGCAGGATCGCCTCCACCAGCGTCGTCTTGCCCGACGAGGCGTGGCCCGTGATCGCGATGTTCCGGATGGCGTGGGGGTCGGTCGTTGGCATGGGGCGCGGTCTCCTGTTCGGCTGAGCCGACCGACCGACCGCCCCAGGCACCCGAGCCGAAGCGACGACCGCAGCCCCTCACCCCGGCCCGTCGTCGGACCGGAGCAGGCATCGCCACGCACGCCGCCCCCGCTCCCGCCCACCAGCGGCCAAAGCCCGTCGGCCCCTCTCAGTCTACCCGCGCGCGGCGCTCTGTGAAGCCGGCGTGAACGACGCGATCCCCTCCCGCCGCCCGCACGCACCGCCATCCAACAGGGGGAGAGGCGACCCCCGCCTATCCCGCCTGTTCCGCCGCCACCCGTGTTCCGGAGTCCCGTGACTCCGCCCCCCCCCCGGGGTACGCGATCCGCCCGTGGTAGATCGCGCTCAGCGTCTTCGTCACCGCGTCTTCAATCAGGCGCAGTTCCCGAAGCGTGAGCGAGCACTCATCGAACTGGCCGTCCATCAGCCGCTTGGTCGTCAGCGCGTGGACCAGCGAGGCGATCCGCGAGGGCGTCGGCTCCGTCATCGCCCGGGTCGCGCCCTCCACCGCGTCGCAGATCATCAGGATCGCCTGCTCCCTCGTGCGCGGCTTGGGTCCCGGGTAGCGGTACTCGATCTCCTCGGGCATCTCGTGCGCGTCCTCGTCCTCCGCCTGACGCCGGGCCGCGTCGTAGAAGTACTCCACCAGCGTCGTCCCGTGGTGGCTGGCGATGTATCCGTGGAGCGAACGGGGCAGGCCGAACTCCCGCGCCAGCTCCATCCCGTCCTTCACATGGCCCACGATCACCAGCAGACTCATCGCGGGGCTGAGCTTGGCGTGGCGGTTCAGCCCCCGCGCCTGGTTCTCCACGAAGTAGTCGGGCTTGTTCATCTTCCCGATGTCGTGGTAGAGCGCCCCGACATACAGGTGCAGCCCGTCGGCGCCGATGGCGTCCGCCGCCGCCTCCGCCAGCGTCGCCACCGTGTGGGAGTGATTGAAAGTCCCCGGCGCCTGCTGCTGCAGCCGGCGCAGGAGGGTCTGCTTGGGGTCGCGCAGCTCGCTCAGGGTCATCCCCGTCACCACATCGAAGACCCGCTCGACCAGCGGCAGCAGCACCAGCAGCAGCGCGCCCGCCATGAACGCCCCGGCCGCCGCGCGGACCCCGTCGCCGACGATTTCACCCCACACCGCGGGCACCAGGGGGCGCACCAGCAGGTTCACCGCCGCCGCCGCCATCCCCGCGAGCGACGCCGTCAGCACCGCCGCCGCCACCACATCATTGCGGCTGCGGATCTCCCGCATCCGCCACGCCGCCACCCCCACCGACGCCAGCACCACCACCAGGTACCCCGTCGCCGGCCCGACCGACGCGCCGACGATCGCCCCCTGCGCCGCCGCCGCCCCCAGCGCGGTCCGCGGGTCGAACGCCACCGCCACGACCATGCTGGTGAACAGCACCGCCCCCACCGCCACCAGCCAGAACAGTTCAGGGTGCAGGACGGTCGTCCACGCGCCGGTCAGCGCCCCGCCCGCGACCAGCGCCGCCAGCCCCAGCAGGCGGCGCGTCCCGAGCGTCTCCCAGGAGTGATTCAGCCGCAGGAACAGCGCCAGCGCCGCGACGATCGTCGCGCTCACCGCGCCCACCCCGGACCACTCCAGCCCGCGCACCGCCATGGAGCGTCCCCCGCGGACCGCGCGGTTCTCCGCCGCCAGCACCTGGTACTGCTCCCGCGCCAGCACCTCGCCCCGGCGCGCGATGACATCACCCACGCGGTAGGCCACCATCTGCACCGGCGCCGCCGCCGCCTCGCGCTCTCGGCGCTGCTCGGTCGCCGCCCGGTCGAACGCGAACAGCGCCTGCGGCCTTGCCGTCAGCCGCTGCATGACCAGTTCGCCCGCCACGCCCCCCGGACCCGCCAGACCCGCCGAGCGCAGCACGCCCGACACCGGCTCGCTCAGGTCGGCCCCCACATACAGCGACGCCGACTTCGCCACCCCCCGCGCCGTCCCGTCGGGCAGGCGCAGCTCCACCTGCGCCGAGGGGTCGTTCAGCGCCAGCTGGTACTCGTCGCTGGTCAGCAGCGGACGCGACAGCATGAACTCCATCACCCGCGCGACCTTCCGACCCCATGCCTCGGCGTCCCCGAACGATTCCGCCGACGCCTTGGCCCGCGCGAACTGCGCGGGCGTGAGCGCGAACTCCTCCCGCACCTCCGCCGCCAGTTCCTCGAACGACCCCGACGCCTCCAGCGACGCCGGCAGCGCCGCCAGCGACTCCTGCAGGTCCTGCCGCACCCGCTCGTCGACCACATACACCCGGGGCGACGCCAGGCGGCGCGCCTCCCGCGCCCGCTCGGTCGCCGCCAGGTCGGGCAGCTCGAACTCCGCCCGCACCAGGCGCGTCCGGTCCAGCACCCGCCCCTCGGCCACCAGCAGGCGCCCCTGCCCGAGCGCCACCGTCAGCGACACCGCCAGCAGCAGCCCCACCCCCACCACCAGCGTCGGCAGGAAACTCGGGCGCAGCGCCCAGGCGCGGACCGCGTCCAGCCGCGTCGGCGCCGCGTGCTTGGGCGCCCGCCTGGGCTTCCTCCCCCGCGCGCTCCTCGTCTGCGGCCGATCAAGCATCGCCGCCCCCGCCACTCCCTTCGCCACTCCCTCCGCCACCTTCCGCGCCCCGCTCTCCTGTTTCCATCGAAGGCCCCGGCTCGTACGCCTCGATGATCCGCTGCACCAGCTCGTGCCGGACCACATCCGACTTGTCCAGCGTCCGCAGCGCCACCCCCGCCACCCGCTTCAACCGCCGAGCGGCGTCCACCAGCCCGCTGTCCCGCGGATCGTCCAGGTCGATCTGCGTCGTGTCCCCGGTCACGATCATCTTCGAGCGCTGGCCCATCCGCGTCAGGAACATCTGCATCTGCGTCCGCGTCGTGTTCTGCGCTTCATCAAGAATGATCACCGCGTCGTTGAGCGTCCGCCCCCGCATGTACGCCAGGGGCACGACTTCCAGCACATCCGTGGACATGAACCGGCTCAGCGTGGGGTAGTCCATCATGTCGTGCAGCGAGTCCAGCAGGGGCCTCAGGTACGGGTTCACCTTCGCGTACTGGTCCCCCGGCAGGAAGCCCAGCTTTTCTCCCGCCTCCACGGCCGGACGCGCGAGGATCGCGCGGCGCACCCGCCCGACCTTCAGCAGATGGATCGCCGCCGCCACCGCCAGGTAGGTCTTCCCCGTCCCGGCGGGGCCGATCCCGAACACCAGGTCATGATCGCGGATCGCGTCCAGGTACGCGCGCTGGTTCTCCGTCTTGGGCGCCACCGCCCGCCCGCCGGAGTAGACCTCCAGCCGATCCCCCCACGCCGTGTCGCCCGTCTCCTGCGCCGGCGCTCCGCCACCGCCGCCGCCGCCGCGCTGCGCCTTCCAGCCCGACTCCGCGATCGCGTCGCGCACCTGCTGCTGGCTGGGCGTCCGCCCGCGCCGCGCCGACTCGATCAGCCCCTCCACCACCCGCTGCGCCGCAGCCACTCCCCCGGGCTCCCCACGCAGAGACAGCGTCCCGTCCCGGGCCCCCACATTGACCCCGAACGATTCGCGGATCATCTTGAGGTTCCGCTCGGCCGACCCGAACACCGCCACGCGGTCAACCTTCTCAGGAATGCGGATCGTGATGTCCACACAACCCCGCTCGGTGTCTCACCGCTCGCCCCCCGGCCCTGACGCGCCCGATGCGCACTCGACACCGGGAGTCAATCGTCATTCTATGCCCGCGCCGACAGCCCACCCGCCGGGACGATCGTTCTTTGTTAGGTATTTGGCCTCGGCGCTCGTCCTGACTCACGCCCTCAGCGGCTGTACTGGATCAGGAAGCCCACCCCCCGCCAGCGACCCTCTCGCCCCC
>DOJA01000144.1 GCA_003511945.1 Phycisphaerales bacterium
AAACCCGATACCCGAAACCCGATCCCTTCCTTCTCGCGGGGCGCTCTTTTTCAAGTCGCCTGATCGTGGGCACTGGAAAGTACGCTGACTTCGCCACCATGCAGCGCTGCCTCGACGCCAGCGGCGCCGAGGTCGTGACCGTCGCCGTCCGGCGCGAGCGCCTGTTCAACGAGCAGGGCCAGTCGCTCCTGGACTTCATCGACATCGGGCGGTACACGATCCTCCCCAACACCGCCGGCTGCTTCTCCGCGGAGGACGCCGTGCGCGTGGCGCGGCTCGGGCGCGAGATCCTGGACCAGCTCTCCAACCCGGGGGCCTCGTGGGTCAAACTGGAAGTGCTGGGCGACCGGAAGACCCTCCTTCCTGATCCGGCGGGCACACTGGAGGCCTGCCGGACGCTGGTGAAGGACGGGTTCGAGGTGCTGTGCTATTCCAGCGACGACCCGATCGCCGCCCTGCGTCTGAAGGAAGCCGGGGCGGCCAGCGTCATGCCCGCGGGCAGCCCGATCGGCTCCGGCCAGGGGGTTCTCAACCGGCTCAACATCGCGCTGATCCTTGAACTCCTCAAGGCGCCCGACGCCGCCTACCCGGTGATCGTCGACGCCGGCGTGGGTTGCGCGAGCGATGTCGCGGTGGCGATGGAACTCGGGGCCGACGCCGTCCTGCTCAACACGGGCATCGCGCACGCGCAGGAGCCGGAGGCCATGGCCCGCGCGATGCGTCATGCGTGCATCGCCGGGCGCCTGTCGCACCTGGCGGGGCGCATCCCCAAGAAGGCCTACGCCAGCGCCAGCAGCCCGTGGGAGGGCGTGGTGTCGGTGATCCCGGGAGAGTGAACGGGGCGCAGCCCCCGACGGAGGGGGCGGCGGATCGGCGCCGGTGCGTGTGTGGGTGATACCGCCCGCCCCTACAATCTCCGCCCGATGCACCCCTCAGCCATCGGCCCATTCCGGATCGAACGCGAACTCGGGCGCGGCGGCATGGGCGAGGTCTACCTCGCGCTGGACTCCCGCCTGGACCGGCAGGTCGCCATCAAGGCCCTGCCGGCGCACCTGTCGCAGGACCCCGATCGGCTGGCGCGCTTCCAGCGTGAGGCCAAGGTGCTCGCGTCGCTCAACCATCCCGGCATCGGCGCGATCTACGGCCTCGAAGAATCGAGCGGGCGCCAGTACCTCGTCCTCGAGTTTGTCGAGGGCCAGACGCTGGCCGAACGCCTCACGCACGGGCCGATCCCCGTCGACGAGGCGCTCGCGCTCTCCAGGCAGATCGCCGAGGCGCTGGAGGCCGCGCACGAGAAGGGGGTCGTCCACCGGGACCTCAAGCCCGGCAATGTGATGGTCACGCCCGACGGAGTGGTCAAGGTGCTGGACTTCGGGCTGGCGCGGACCGCCGACGGCGCGCCGTCCACGACCAGTACGCCGGCGCCCGCGGACTCCCCGACGCTCACTTCGCCCGCGCGGTACGCGCACAGCCCCACGATCCCCGGCGTCATCATGGGCACCGCCGGCTACATGTCCCCCGAGCAGGCCCGCGGGAAGGCGGTCGACAAGCGCTCCGACATCTTCTCCTTCGGCTGCGTGCTCTACGAGATGCTCGCGGGCGCCCAGCCCTTCGCGGGCGAGACGGTGACCGACTCACTCGGCGCGATCCTGCACCGCGAGCCGGAGTGGACGCTCCTGGCGTCGAACACGCCTCCGCGCCTGCGCGAGTTGCTGGTGAACTGTCTGGCCAAGGACCGCAGGAACCGGCTGCACGACATCGGCGACGCGCGGCTCGAGATCGAACGGGCGATCAGCGGTCGCGAGTGGGCGCACCCGGCCGCCGAGAGGGCGCGCCGGCCCAGCCCGTTGCGATGGGTGCTCGCGGCGCTGGGCGCTGTCGCGCTGCTCGCTGCGGGGATGCTCGCGGGCCGAGGGCTCCGGAGCGCGCCGCCGGCGCCCTCGGCGCACGCGTTCCATGTCTCGACCTCCGTCCCCGCCGAGCCGGAGTTCGTGTACCTCGTGGGCATCGCGCCCGATGCCCGCTTCGTGGTCTACGCGGCGTGGCCCCAGATGGACGCCGACAGCGCCCAGCCCGGGGGTGTGCTGGTCGTTCGGCGGCTCGACCGCAACGAGACCAAGGTCGTCGAGGGGACCGAGGGCGTCCGGGCAGCCACCCTCTCGTCCGACGGTCGATGGATCGCGTTCGCCGCCGCGAAGGACCGCTCACAGAGCAAGATCACGCTGAAGAAGATCGCGCTGGAGAGCGGGAGCCCCCTCGGAGCGCCGGAGCCCCTGTGCGAGCTGCCCGCGGGCGGCGAGATGAATCTGTGCTGGTCCTCGGATCGGGAGATCGTCGTCGCGCTGTCATGGCGGCAGACGATCCTCGCCGCCCCCGCCATGGGCGGCGAGCCGCGCGTGGTGCTGCAGGAAGAGCAGTCACGGGAGATCGACAACTGGGGCGACATCCGCCCGCTGGTGGACGGGAAGTCGATCCTGGCCAGCCGCTGGGCCCTGGTCGGTCAGACCATCCAGGAGCGCACGGAGATCGTGGAACTCGCCACCGGGAAGCGCACGCCGCTGCTCTCCAAGGCGGGCGGCGCCCAACTGGTGGCCGGGGAGTTCGTGGTCGCGCGGCGCGTCCCCAGCACGCTGATCGCCGTTCGGCTTGACATGGGCACGCTGCAGCCCGTCGGCGAGCCCGTCACAGTCTGGAGCGGGCGCCTCCTGGGGCCGAGCAGCTTCTTCGTCTCCACCAGCGGCACGCTGGCGCTCACGGCCGGAGCGGGCGACATCTCCGGGCGCCGGCTGGCGTGGCTCGACGATCGGGGCCTGCCCCAGCCGGTGGGCGCTCCGGCCCGGGCGTACGGGGGCATCACCATCTCGCCGGACGGTGAGCGCGTGGCTATGAACCTGGATCCCATCGATGACTCCGAGCTGACAACCGATCTCTTCATCCACGACCTCTCGCGCCACACATTCACCCGGCTCCTGACTCAGGGGCCGGCGTGGGAGCCCGTCTGGAGCAGGGACGCCCAGCGGATCGCCTATGCCAGCGTGAACGAACAGGAGTTCTCGATCTGGGACCGCCGGGCGGACGGCGCGGGCGATGCGGTCAAGCTGCACGCTGGCCCCAACCTTCAGACACTCGTGGTCCCCACCGATTGGTCGCCCGACGGCAAGACCCTGGCGATCGTCCACGCGGACCTGGCCAGCAACAAGTCCGATGTGCTGATGCTGGAACAGGAACCGGGAGGCCCACTCTGGAAGGCCACGCCCTACCTCACCTCGCCCGCGAGCGAAGAGTGGCTGAGGTTCTCGCATGAAGGCAAGTGGGTCCGCTTTGTGTCGACCGAGTCGGGACGGCCCGAGCTCTACGCGCAGCGGTTCACCGGCTCGGGATCGGGAGCGCAGGACGCCCGGAGCGGGCGCGTTCAGATCTCCACCACCGGCAGCGACGGGAGCGGCTGGCTGAGCCCCGATGGCAAGGAACTCCGCTATGTCGACAGTGACCGTCAGGTCATGAGCGTGCAGGTGCAGACCGAGCCGGCGCTCTCGGTGTCCTTGCCCAAGGTGCTCTACGCCTTCAAAGACCTCAAGTATCGCGACTTCTCCTGGGCGCCCGACGGACGCCCGATGGTCGCGCTCCAGGGGGAGGGCGAACGCCCGGGCAAGATCGACCTGGTGGTGAACTTCATGGACGAGGCCCGGGCCAAGATCGACGCCGCGAAGTAGCGCCCCCCCCGCCCCCCGGAGT
>DOJA01000302.1 GCA_003511945.1 Phycisphaerales bacterium
AGCGGCGCCATCAGTCGTTGTCGACCGGGGCGTCGGCGATCGGCTGGTTGTTGAGGGTCTGGTCGGCGCCGGAGTAGAGGTCGCTGGGGGCGTCGGGGTAGGGGAAGTTGGCGGGGAGGGCCAGGCCGCTGAACCAGTTGTCCTTGGCGGCGACCTCGAACGAGCGCGTCTGCTCGTTGAGCTTGTTCATCGCGGCGGCGGACATCTCGCGGTAGGCGCTGGCGGCGGCGATCGCCTGCTGCACGCGGGCCTCCTTCTGCTTGGTGTCGAGGTAAAGGTCGGCGAAGGCGCGGTTGCGGTCGGCGTGGGTCATGGCCACGCGGGCGTTGAAGCGGGCGAAGGTGGACTCGTCCTCGGCGCCGGCGATGCGGAACTGGGCGTTGGAGGCGGCCAGGGCCATCTGCGTCCGGGCCGCGATCTGGTTGCGGTTGATCGAGTCCTGCGAGTCGAACAGGGCGAACTGGAGGTTGGCGTCCGCGGTGCGCCGGTTGACCTGCGCATCGGCGAGCAGGCGGTTGGCGTCGGTGACATGGTTGCGGAACTCGACCTCCGCCAGCGCGACCTGGTGGGCGGTCTGGTTGGAGACGATCGCCTCGCCGGTGTTCGCCTTGGAGATCTCGGCGAGCGCCTGGGTGTTGGAGACCGCCTCGGTGTAGTTCGCCTGCGCGACGGCGTAGAACGAGTCGGCCGCCTGCTGGAGCCGCGCCAGTTCGCTGGTCATGATCTGGCGGGTGGTCTCGATCTCCTTGCGCAGCTGGGCGACGGTTGCGCTCTGGGTCCGTTCGAGGGCGTCGGCCTCGGCGAGGAGGCGCCGGTTGGCCGCGTCGCCCCGCTCGCGGGTGGAGACGAGCGCCACCTGCAGCGACTGCAGCTCGGACTGCCCGTTCCGCTCGACCGCCTCGAGCTGCGCCCGCAGCTGAGCCAGCGTGGCGGCCCCCTTGCGCGCGACGAGCTCGGCTTCGCCCTTGAGGTTGGTGATCCGCGCCAGGGTCTCGGTCCGCTGCGCCTCCGCCTCGCTCTGCGCCCGGGCGAGGACGATGTCGGCCTGCTTCATCTGGCCCTCGGCCAGCGCGATGTGCTGGCTGTTGTCGGCGGTCGACTGGTTGAAGGTGGCGTCGGCCTGCGCGAGGGCAGCGTCGTGCCTGGTCTGCTGCGTCCGCCACCACTGCTCGAACGAGGCGGCCCGCTCCTCAGCGGTCGCGAAGAGCGCCCGCTCGTCCGCGTCGGCCTGCACGCGGATCTTCTCCGACTCCGCCAGCGAGGCCTTGAACCGCGCGACATACTCCGGCTCGACCACCGGGTTGCGGGCGCCGGCCTTCTTCAGCGAGGGGTTCGCGTCGCCCGAGGTGGGCTTGTTCTGCTTGGGGTCGTTGTTGAACACGCCGGGCATCTCGACCTGGCCGGAGGCGAGCTGCTTGGCGAAGGTCTCGACGAACTGCGCCCGGAGGCGGGTGGCCTCGGCCTCGGCCTCGGCACGGATGCGGCGGGCCTCCTCCTCGGCGAGGACGAACTGGTGCGTGGACTGCTCGCGGACCGCGCCGGTGCGGGCCTCGACCTCCGCCTTGACGAACGACGCGCGGGCGTCCTTCTCGATCTTCATCGCCTGCACGCGACGGACGGCGATGTCGGCCTTGCCGTGGTCCACGAACGCGCGGATCGAGGCCAGCGACGACTCGTAGTCGTTGCGGTCCAGTTCGACCTGCTTGTCCGCCTCGGCCCGCATCCGGTCGGACTGCGCCCGGGCCTCCTGCGCCCGCGCGTCCGAGGCCTGCAGCAGGCGCTGCGCCTCCGCCTTGGCGCGATCGAAGCCCGACTCGGCGGTCGCCATGTTCAGCCGGAACATCTCGTTCACATCCTGGGCCTCGAGCGCGTTGGCCTGGGCCACCAGCTGGGCCACGGTCGCGGACGACTCGCGGTTCACCGACTCGATCTGCTGGGTCAGTTCGGCGCTGCGGGCCTGGGTCTGGCTGGTCACGGTGTCGATCTGCTGCGCGATCTGCTGGGCCTCGGCCTGGGCCTTCTCGATCACGGCCCGCGCCTCGGCGCGGAGGGCTGCCGACTGCGACTGCGCCCGCTCCTGGGTCATGTCCGCGACCTTGGTCATGTGCGCCACCTGCGCACTGCCCCGCTCGGCGACCGCGGAGCGCTCGGCCAGCATGCGGACATGCTCGGACTGCGCCTGCTGCCAGTCGCTCCCGGCGGCGGCCCGCATCTTCTCGATGTCGCTCTGCCACTCCAGCACCTGGGCCGCCAGCGTCTGGTTGCGGTGGGCCGCCTGGGCGCCGGCCGCGACGGCGGCGGACCTGTTGTTCTGCACTTCCTCCGCGATCTTCGCGTTGTACACCTGGCGGAGCTTGTCCGCGTCGATCGAGCCGATCTCCTGCTGCGTCATCGCGCCCCGGCGCTCAGCGTCGGCAAAGGCGAACGCCTGCGCCTGGTCGGCGAAGGCCTTGATCTCCGCCGCCTGGGCCGCGGCGCGACGGGCCTCGCTCTCGGCGCCGGCGGTCTGGGCTTCGCTCAGCCAGCGGTCGGGCAGCGCGATCCGGTCCGCCTCGGTCCGGTAGAACTCCTCCGAGTAGCGCCCCTCGGCCCGCGAGGGGTCGATCGAGGCCGTGGCGCGCAGGGCCTGGCCCTGGCGGGTCAGGTTGTCGCCCTTGGCGTATCGGTTCGTGCTCGACGTCGAGCAGCCCGTGACGGCGCCCGCCGCGAGGACGGACACCAGCGCGGTCACGACGACCGATCGAACGCCGGAGGCGTTGTTCTGGGCCTGGCTGTAGACGCTGCGGTTCATCCCGTGGCTCCTTGTCCGTTCGGCGCGCGATGGGTGCGCGTGCGTGACCGTGGCTGCGACCTCTGACGAACGGTGTGGGCCAAGGGCCCCCCGGCGCTCGTCCCCCGCGCGTTCCCGACACGCGGGGCCGAGGTCGGGTATCGGCCCCCCGACGCGCCGACTCCATGTGCTGGGCAAGGTGGCGCGTCCGTGCCGCCCGGCGCGCCCGCACAGACCGCCCCAGCCCGCAAGAACCGACGCGGACCCGCCGCTCCACAACACCAGTTGAGGAAGCCGCCCCGCCCCGACGCCCCCGTATACTCCGCTCCGGGGCGCCCACGACGGCGCCCCTCCACACAGCAAGGGAAAGGGGCGGATCGTGACCTTCGTGCTCAAGCCCGGCGACGCCTTCGATGTCGATGTCGAGAATGTCGAGTACCTCAAGGGGCATGTCGACACCGGCGACCGCTGGACCCTGAACTTCGGCCCCCAGCACCCCGCCACCCACACCACGCTCCGGCTCGTCCTCGAGCTCGACGGCGAGCGCATCGCCCGCTGCACGCCCCACATCGGCTACCTGCACTCGGGCTTCGAGAAGCTCGGCGAGCACCTCGACTACAACCAGTATGTCACCATCGTCTCGCGGATGAACTACCTCTCGCCGATCGCCAACGACATCTGCTGGCACCACGCGGTCGAGGCCCTCTTCGGGATCGACCTCACCCCGCGCTGCAAGGTCCTCCGCACGATCATGGCCGAGCTGGCGCGCATCCAGGACCACCTCCTGTGCGTCGGCGCCGCGGCTCTCGACCTCGGCGCCTTCACCGGCTTCCTCTACGGCTTCAACCCCCGCGAACGCATCTACGACATCTGCGACTTCATCAGCGGGCAGCGCTTCCACCCGGACTGGACCCGCGTGGGCGGCGCCATGCAGGACCTGCCCGACGAAGAGAACTTCAAGAAGATGGTGAAGTACTTCGTCAACGAGGACCTGCCCCGCGCGCTGGCCGACCTCGAAGGGCTTGTCTGCCGCAACCGGATCTTCATCGACCGCACCGCGGGCATCGGCGTCATCAGCAAGGAGGACGCGGTCGCGTGGTCCCTCAGCGGGCCGATCGCCCGCGCCACCGGGGTCCGGCGCGACCTCCGCAAGGACGAGCCCTACCTCTGCTACGCCGACAACTGGGACGGGCAGGGCGCCCAGGCCGTCGAGTTCAAGGTCCCCCTCCACACCGACGGCGATGTCTACGCCCGCTTCCAGGTCCGGCTGGAGGAGATGAAGCAGTCCGCCCACATCATCCGCCAGCTCATCGACAACATCCCCGGCGGCCCGATCGACACCTTCGCCGACGGCAAGTTCGTGAAGCCGAAGAAGGCCGAGGTCTACGGCTCGATCGAGGGGCTCATCCAGCACTTTGAGCTCATCATGAGCAACCGGGGCTGGAAGGCGCCGGTGGCGGAGGCCTACGGCGCCAACGAGACCGCCAACGGCGAACTGGGCTACTTCATCGTCGCCGACGGCGGCCCGCGCCCGTGGCGCGTGAAGACCCGCCCGCCGAGTTTCATCAATTACTCGGTGATGGCGAAGCTGACCGAGGGCCACATGCTGGCGGATGTGGTGGCGGTCATCGGCAGTCTGAACATCGTGGCGGCGGAGCTGGATCGGTGACCCGGGACGAGCCGTCCCTCCGGACTCTGGTGGATTGGTTCGTCGAGGCCATTGAGTGTGTTGATCGACAGCATCCCCGTGAGCCTGGGAAACAGTTCAGGCCGGGCTTCGGCCCCTTGTCCGAATCGTTCGGCCTGAAGTTACTTGTAGATTATCTGAGAACTAGTCAGCCGACTGTCTTTCAGTCAGCTGGCCCCCGGCGATACGAAGGTACGAGGCAGGAATGCGACCTTGTTATTCCGGGTACATGGGCGATCGAATTCAAGCTCGTCCGGCCCTTTGGCGACAACGGCAAAGAAGGCGAGCACTGGTCAGAGAACGCCATTCATCCATATGCCGGCAATGTGAGCGCCGTTGGGGACTGTTTCAAACTCCTGAAGGGCGGGTTCACCGAGCGGCCAGCCATCATCGTGTACGGGTTTGAGCATGCTAATCCGAAGCGCGCTCTCGAGCCAGCTATTCGTGCCTTTGAGGTTATCGCGGATCAGGTATGCGGAATCCGATTGTCACCCCGGATTCAGCGTAGAACCAAGCAACTCGTCCATCCCGTTCACGAAGTGGCGATGATCTACAGCTGGGAAGTTCTAAGGACTCCTGGCTCCCACGGTGCCTGAGGCATTCGACCGTCGAGCACCCGGTCATGGCTTCCAAGACACCCCACCCCCCCACTCCCCAACAACCCCTCCGCATGCCCGCCGTCCGTCCCGACTTCGCCTCCGCCGAGTCGAGCCCCCATTTCGCCCTTGACCGGGGGGTCGTCGTCCGTCGCCGCGCCAATCCGCCGGGGCAGGTCATGCCCCCGCACGCCCACCCCTTCGCCACCCTGACCCTCGTCATGGGCGGCGGGTTCTCCGACGAGTACGAGTCCGGGACAGCCGAGGGCGCGCCCCTCTCCGTCGCATTCAAGCCCTCTGGCCACCCCCACGCCACCAGCGTGCGCGGGCACGGGATGCGCTCCCTCGTCATTGAGATCGGACCCGCCATCGAACGGCGCCTGCGCGCCTGCGGCGCCCTCCTCCACGGCTGCGGCGTGAGCACCGACCCACTCATCATCACCCGAATGGTGCGGGTGGCCCTCACGACGCTGGACAGCCCGGGGCCGCAGGGCGAACACGCCGTCGATCAGGCGCTGGCGGCGCTCACCCAGCGAGCACGCGGCCCGATGCCAGCGCAACCGAAGGGCGCCGCGGCACGAGCGCTCAAACTCCTCGAACTGGAGCACGCCGAGTCAACCGGCACCGGCAGCATCGCCGCTGAACTCGGGCTCCACCCAACCTCCGTCACGCGCATGTTCCGGCGCTCCCTCGGCTGCGGGGTCATGGAGCACCTCCGGCGCCTCCGGGTCAGAGCGGCGGCGGAGCGACTGGCCAACTCCGCCCTGCCCCTCGCTCTGGTGGCGTGCGAGGCCGGGTTCGCCGATCAGGCCCACATGACCCGATGCTTCCGGCGCGAGACCGGGGTGACCCCGGGGCTGTATCGGCGCCTGGCCGGCGGACAGATTCCCGTCACGGTTGCTTGATCCGTTCAATACCCGGCGTCGCCCCGGGGTCACGATGGTCGTAGAGGCCGTTCTGCCCCGCTCGTGAGGGCCAGAAGCCCTCCCCCCGGAGTGACCCGATGAGAACTCGATCGAGACTGTTCGCCCTCGCCGCCGGCGCCCTGGCGCTCGCCGCCCCCCTCTTCGCAGCCCCGGAGCCCAGGGCGCTGAAGGACCTCCCCGCGCTCGAGGGCCTCCCCGAGCGCTGGGAAGGGGTGATGGACCTCTTCGATGTGCCCGGGATGGGCGTCGCGGTCGTCAAGGACGGCCGGATCTACGCCCAGGGTTTCGGCAAGCGCGACCAGGGGATGTCCAAGCCCGTGACGCCCGACACGATGTTCTATGTCGCATCGGTCACCAAGACCTTCAACGCGGTCGGGGTGCTGCGTCTGATCGGCGAGGGCAAGCTCTCGCTCAGCGACCCGGTGCAGAAGCGCCTGCCGGCGTTCGCGCTGCCGGACTCGGAGACGGCCGCCCGCCTGACGATCGACGACATGCTCTCGTTCCGCCAGGGGATCATGTGCGATCCCGCCGCCAACATGGAATCGCTCACCGGCGAGATCACCGACGCGCGGTTCTGGCACTGGATGCAGGGCGTCGCCCAGCCCTCCACCCCGCGGTACTCGAACATCCCCTTCTCGGTGCTGGGGCGCGTGATCGGCGCGGTCAGCGGGAAGGCGTGGAAGCAGTACCTCATCGACGAGGTCGCCCGCCCCGCCGGGCTCACGCGCGTGACGACCTCGATCGCGACGATGGAGGCCGACCCCGACCACGCCGACCCGCTCCAGCGCGACCGCAAGACCGGGGCGTGGTCGCTGGTGACGGCGCGCAAGACGGACGCCACGATGCACGCCGCCGGGGGCATGGCGATGTCCGCCGCCGATGGCGGACGCTGGCTGCGCGTCCTGCTCGCGGGCGGGAACGCCGACGGGAAGCAGGTCGCGCCCGAAGCGCTGGTCCGCGCGATGACCGACATGCACGCCCGGTTCGAGAAGCCCCGCGGGGCCATCCGCATCGGACGGGGCTTCGGGTACGCGTGGGAAGTGGGCACCTTCAACGACCACCGCTACGCCTCACGCGGCGGGGACTTCCCCGGCTGGGCCGCCGCCTGCGTCATGCTGCCCGACCACAACGCCGGATTCATCGTCCTGATGAACTCCGGCGAGCTCGCCAGCGGGATGCGCGATGTCGTCTCCATCGACCTCCTCGAACGGATCACCGGCACCAGGAACCCCAAGGGCGACATCCTCGAGCAATACGCAGCCCAACTCCGCAAGACCAAGGAGACCGGCGACTGGTCCGGCTTCCCGCCCCAGCCGGGAGCGCCCGACCGGCTCGCCGGCGCGTCGCTCTCGCTGCCCCCCGCGAAGTACGCCGGCGAGTACCGACACCCCATGATCGGAACCCTCCGCGTCCGCGTCGTCGACGGCGCGCTCGAGTTCGCCTTCGGCCAATGGGCCGTCGACGCCAAGGGCGAGGACGCCGTGCAGGACGCCTTCTCAATCACTTCCATCGCCGACGGCACCGCCAAGGCCTCGTTCGTCATCGAGGGTGGGGTCGTCAAGGGCGTGACCGTCACCGAGCCCGCCCTGGGAATGCTCAACTTCACACGCTGAGCCCCCACAGAATGACCTCTCCCGCGTCGTTGGGACGGGCGGCCCGCCCGTCGCTCGCGTCCCGCTTTGCGTCGCTCTGGCTCTGTTGAAAAGGCCGGTGTACCGCCGATGGATGTGGTTGGACACGGAGGTCCGGCCATGACCAAGTCGGCCTTGCGCCTCACGGAAGAGGCCCTTGAGATCGCCCGCGCGTCGTTGCCGCGGTACGCCCATCCCTTCAGCCGGCGGGACTTCACGCTGCGCCAGCTCTTCGCGATCCTGGTGCTCCGGAAGTTCCTGCGGTTGGACCATCGCGGCGTCGTAGCGATCCTTTCCGAGTGGTCCGATCTGCGAGACATGCTCGCGCTCACGAGGGATCCCGATCACTCGACGCCCCGGCGCGCCGAGCGCAAACTGCTCAAACAGGGGCGTTCGATCGGCTCTTGTCCGCGAGCCTCGATCGTGCCCGCGAGCTCGGCCCGCTCGGGCACGAGCACGAGGACCGCACGGCCGCGATCGACGCCACGGGGTTGGAGGTCGGGCACGCGTCGCTCCACTTCCGTCGCCGAACCGGACGCCTCGATCGCGACGCGAGGCACGCGGCCTGGCCGAAGCTCACCGCGGTCTTCCAAGCGGGCTCGCAGTTCATCGGCGGGATCGTGACCTCGCGCGGCCCGAGCCAGGACTCGCCCGAGTCTGGTCCCGCGATGCGGCAGGCCGCGGCAAACCTGCATCCCCTCCGTGTGGTCGCGGACAAGGGCCACGACGCCGAACACAACCACGCGCTGTGCCGACGCGAGCTGGGCATCCGCAGCACCGTGATCCCGCTCAATCCCCGCAACCACGGGCGACGCTGGCCCAAGACGAGGGATCGACGGCTGATGAAGCGCCGCTTCCCGGCTCGGCAGTGCAGCCAGCGAACACAGGCGGAGAGCGCGTTCAGCCGGCACACACGCCGCCTGGGCTCGGCCCTCTCCGCCCGCTCCGAACTCAACCAGTTCGCCGAAGTCCGTCTCCGCGTCCCCACCCACAACATCATGATCCTCGCCGATGCTGGTTAGCCCTTCAACAGAGCCAAGGAGTTTCAATCCGCGCCCCCGCGTGGGGGGCGATCCGC
>DOJA01000244.1 GCA_003511945.1 Phycisphaerales bacterium
TCCGATCTCGGGGGCTGGGGTTCCGGGGGATCCGTTGGAGCCGGGGTGCGGAGCCGCGGAGGCGGACTGTTGGGACCAGCGGTGGGTGATCCCGCGCATGTGCGGAGCGTAGCGTGGGGTAGGGGTTTGTCGGCACGGGATGGGGCGGTACTCTTGGCGGACGGGCCGGCGGCGCGCGAGAGCGCCGTCGCTGGTTGATGCCGGCCGGGGCCGGGGGCGGCGCACGGAAGGGACGACCCGATGAGCAAGGCGAAGCCGGAGCCGACGCAGCGGTACCAGACGGTCCTCCTGTTCGGATCTCCGGGCTCGGGCAAGGGGACCCAGGGCAAGATCCTGGGGAGCATCCCGGGCTTCTATCACCTCTCGTGCGGGGAGGTGTTCCGCACGCTGAACATGAAGTCGGAGCTCGGGAAGGTGTTCGTGGAGTACTCGTCGCGGGGCGAGCTGGTGCCCGACGATGTGACGATCAGCATGTGGAGCGAGAACATCCGGGCGCAGGTGGTGCTGTCGCTGTACAAGCCGGCGGACGACCTGCTGATCCTCGACGGGATCCCGCGGAGCGTGAACCAGGCGAACCTGATGGACCGGTACATCGAGGTGCTGCAGGTGATCCACCTGGTGTGCCGGGACGAGAGGGCGATGATCGACCGGCTGCGCCGTCGGGCGCTGAAGGAGAACCGGGCGGACGACGCGCGGGAGGAGGTCATCCGGCGCCGGTGGGAGGTGTACAAGAAGGAGACCTACCCGGTGCTGGAGCACTACCCCAAGTCGATCATCCGCGAGGTGGACGCGATGGGGAGCCCGGCGGCGGTGCTGCAGCACATCCTGGAGCTGGTGGTGCCGGTGCAGGAGTCGCACTTTTCCAATTCGCTGGAGAAGTAGCGACGCGAGGCAGCGGGCAGCGGGCAGCGGGCATCAGGCAGCAGGCAGGAGGCATCAGGCAGCAGGGAGCAGGGAGCAGGGAGCAGGCCGATCGCGGCGGGCAGGGATCGACTCATCGCTCCCTCCCGTCACGGTCGGGGCGGGAAGGAGTCGAGGCGTGGAGGCCATCCGTGCCCCTCTTGAGAGGCGGGGCGTCGGGGCTGGAGCGTTTCCTCGCTCACCGGAGAGGGCGGGTTGTGGGTTCTCGGGCGGGCGCGGGAGCGTGGCGTCGTTCGAGGGGTGGGCGTAGCATGTCGATCCGCCCGGACGGCCCCGGCGTACAGGGAATGGCCCCTCGGGCGGCGTGAAAGGACGGTCGGACCCTTGGCGTTCGGGATCTTCGGGAAGAAGAAGGACGAGGCGGGCGCCGGCGCCGAGGCGCCCGCGGGTTCGGCGTCGGGCGGGGGTTTCGAGACCAACCCCGATGCGGCCCGTCGCTTCTTCGATCGGGCTCAGACGGTTCATGACTCGACGAACTTCGAGTACGCGATGGTGCTGTGGCTGCAGGGGCTGTCGCAGGATCCCACGGGCGTGGAGGGTCTTGAGAAGTTCATGCGCTCGGGGTCCAAGTTCGCCGAGACGAACAAGAAGCCGAGCAAGGACCAGCTGGGCCAGGTGAAGGCCCGCCACGCGGGGGTGCAGAAGTACCTGGCGGCCCTGCTCCAGTGGGGCGTGCGTCAGCTGGAGTGGCCCCTGGCGCTGGACGCCTTCGAGGCGGCGGCGAAGCTGGAACTGGCCGAGCCGGCGTACTGGATCGGCGCCCGGGCGCTGGGCCTGGCCGGGCAGGACTCCAAGGCGAAGAAGGCCCACTTCGTGAAGATGATGGAGCTGTTCTCGGCCATCAGCGCGTTCGACAAGGCGGTGGTCGCGGGCGAGCTGGCCTACCGGCTGGACCCGACGGACGCGAAACTGCAGAACACGGTCCGGAACATGTCGGCGCAGTCCGCGATGAACCGGGGGGGGTACGAGGAGTCCGGCAAGCAGGGTGGGTTCCGCTCGAACATCCGGGATCTGTCCGCGCAGCGGGCCAAGGAGGCCGAGGAACGGCTGGTCAAGACCGAGGACGACCAGACGGTGGCGATCAACAACGCGAAGGCCGACTACGAGTCGCGCCCGACCGACTCCGGGGCGATCGAGAAGTACGCGCGCCTGCTCCGCGAGCGGGGCACGCCCGCCGACGAGAAGGCGGCGTACGAGGTGCTCATGAAGGCGTTCGAGAGCACCGGGGTCTTCCGGTTCCGCCAGCAGGCGGGCGAACTGAAGATGCGTGCGGCGCGTCGGAAGCTCCGGGCGATGGTCGAGCAGGGCGAGGCGCTGGGCGCGGGCACACCCCAGCGGGAGCAGGCGGACCAGGCGGTGGCCAAGGCGCAGCGCCAGGTCGTGGAGATGGAGATCGGCGAGTACGCGGAGTGGGTCGAGAACTACCCCACGAACATGGAGCTGCGCTACGAACTGGGAAGCCGCTGCCTGCAGGTGGGGCAGTACGAGAAGGCGATCGGGCACTTCCAGGAGTCGCGGGCGGCCCCGAAGGTGGCGGAGAAGACGCTGCTTGGGCTGGCGCAGGCGTTCGAGAAGCTCGGATGGCTCGAAGAGTCCGAGAGCACCTACCGCGAGGCGATCGCCAAGCACGAGAACCCGTCGGACGACCTGGCGGTGGAGTTGCGTTACGGGCTGATGAGCGCCCTCGAGGCCCGGGCGCGGGACGAGAAGAAGCTCGAGATCGCCGAGGAGGCGCTGAAGCTGGCGTCGAGCATCGCGATCCAGCGCATCGGCTTCCGCGACATCCGCGACCGTCGCCAGGCGCTGCAGGAGCTGGTGCGCTCGATGCGCCCTTGACCGGACCATCCCGGACCTTCCACCATGGCCCGCGCCCTTGCGATCGTCCCCGCCCGGATGGGCTCGACCCGGTTCCCGGGCAAGGTGCTCGCCTCGGAGACGGGGCGCCCGCTGATCGCGCATGTGGTCGAGGGCGCGCGCCGGGCGCGGGGCGTGTCACGGGTGGTCGTGGCGACGGACGACGAGCGCGTCCGTCGCGCGGTCGAGTCCTTCGGGGGCGAGTGCGTCATGACCTCGCCCGACCATCCCAACGGGACCAGCCGGCTCGCGGAGGCGTGCGGCCTGCTGGGCGTCGGCGACGACGAGGTGGTCGTCAATGTGCAGGGCGACGAGCCGGAGATCGACGCCGCGCTGATCGACGCGGCCGTCGCGGCGCTGGAGTCGTCGGGCGCGGAGGCGGCGACGGTCGCGGTCCCGTTCGACGCCGCCGACGACCCGGGGAGCGCGAACATCGTGAAGGTCGTGCGCCGGCTCGACGGCTCGGCGCTCTACTTCTCGCGGGCGCTGATCCCCTTCGACCGCGACGGCGCCGGGGGGGACGCGTCGCGCCCGCTGCGTCATGTGGGGCTGTACGCGTACCGGCGGTCGTTCCTGCGCCGGTACCGCGGGCTGGCGCCCACGCCGCTGGAGGAAGCCGAGCGCCTGGAGCAGCTCCGCGTGCTCGAGCACGGGTTCCGCATCGCGGTGGCGATGGTCGAGTGCCCCGCGCCCGCGGGGATCGACACCCCCGAGCAGTACGAGGCGTTCGTCAGACGCTGGCGCTCGCACGCGTCGCCCAGATAAGATTCCCGACGCTCCGACCCGTGCTCCAGAGATCGGCGCGTCGGTCGATCGAATCCCGCCACGCGCGGAGCGCTTCGTCCGGGCGGTCGTGCTCGCGCAGCGCGATCGTCCCCCCGGGCGCAACGAGCGGCCCCCACTGGTCCAGCGCCAGCCGCGCGTCGGCGTAGCCGGGTGCGCCGTCCACGAAGAGCAGGTCGATCGGCGCCCCGTCCCACAGCGACAGGGCCTGCAGGGGCGTCATGATCTTCGGCTCGACGCGTTCGATGCCCGCCATCGATCGGGCGGCCTCCGCGCCCCGGTCGATCGCCACCACGGACGCGCGGCTCCAGCGCGACCCCTCGGCCAGCAGCACGGGTGTCCGCCCCTGGTCGGTGCCGATCGTGACGATCAGGGACCGTCCACGGGCGGCGCGGAAGAGCCACGCCGACTCCTCGACCAGCCCCCGCCCCCCCAGCCGGTCGTGGAGCGCCAGCACCGCACGCCCCTGCGGCCCCAGACGCACGACGCCCCGCCTCAGTCGCTCGACGAGCATGTTCCGGTGATGTTCCCCGCCCCGGCCTTCGCCCGCAACGGGGAGGTATCCTCGCAAGCCATGGACTTCTCGTACTCCCGGCTCGCCCGCTCGCTGGGCACCAAGCGCGCCCTGCGGACCGTGCGTCACCACTGCAAGAGCGTCTTCCTGACCGAGGTGGAGTGGTACAACCCCCGGACCCCCAGCCCCCCCGGTCC
>DOJA01000291.1:0-8436 GCA_003511945.1 Phycisphaerales bacterium
GGCGGGGGCGGCTCCGGGGGCGGGGGTACGGATGGAGAGTCGGCGGAGTCGGCGTCGCTCACGCCGCGTCGGACACAGCGGCTTCGCCTTCGCCCTCGCCGTCCTCGATCGCTGCCTGCACGGCACGGACGATCGCCATGCACGAGCGCTCGGCGGCCTCGCGCAGCCCGGCCAGCGAGCGCCGGCGCGCTTCAAGAATCGCCTGGCCCGCCTCGGGCGGCGCGCTCAGCGCACGGAGCAGGCGCAGGCAGCGCTCCGCCTCGGCGTTGATGCGGGCGGCGTGAGAGGCCGCGATGCGGTTCACACGCTCCTTGCCCGCGTGCCCGACGCGGAGGATCGCCCCGTCCGGCGCGCCCTTCTCGCTCAGCAAGCGGACCAGGTCGATGGTCTTCCCCGTCGCTTCGCGCATCGCCTCCTGGCCCTGCATGGTCAGGGCGCGCAGGTGCTCGAGGCAGCGTTCGACGACCTGCTGGGGCGTCGGGGGGTTCTCACCCCCCCCGGGGGGCGGGGGCGGNNGAGACCCGTCGCCGCGCTCTCCCCCCTGGCCCCCCCCCCCCCCCCGAAGAACCCCCCCCCCCCCCCCCGGGGGGCGGGGGCGGCGGGGGGCCGCCTCCGGGTTGGGCCAGGGTGACAGCGGGCAGCGAGAGCAGCAGCGCCGCCGCGATGGACTTGAGAACGGTTCCGAATCGGTTCATGTCGGACCTCCCTGAAACTTGAGGGCTCGCGCACTGAGACGCGACGGGCGGCCGACCCACGCAGACCCACAGCCCCGGGCGAGAGTCCGACCCTCGCCTTCACCGTGTCGGCGCCTGTTGCGATCCCCCGGGCCCACACAGCCCGGCTCACGCCCAACGGGCGATTGCCGCGGACATTGCCGCGGGATTCAGGGTCTTTTTTCAGCGCTGACCGCCGCCGAAGGGGCGTCCGAGCCCCTTCACGGAGTGCCCCGCCCCCACTGGTGGGACAGGCGTCCCGCCTGTCTCTCCTCGACCCTCCGAATCACTCTGCGAAAGGTCATCAGGGCTCGGCGCCATCGTCGTCGGCGAGAGCCGCATCCCGGGCCGCGTCGATGTCGGCGTACGCCGCGTTCGCCAGGCGCCTCAGTTCGCGGACCGACCGGCGCATCTGGTCGTCGAGTTCCTCGTTCATCTCGCGGTCGGCCCCGCGCCGCCGGAGGTTGATGAAACAGTCGCCGTGCGTGCGGTTGAGCTCGGCGAGGGCCGTGCGGGCCTCGCCCTGCACGCGCTTGCGCCCGTTGCGGGCTTCCCGGGTGATCCGCTTGTCCGGGGCGCCGTTCCCGTCGAGGTACTCGATCTCCTCGATCGCGTCGTCGCGCTCGTCGCTGATCTGGTCGTCCGCGTCGGCGAGGATCATCTCGAACTTCATGAGGCACTCTTCGAGCACCTCCTCGGGCGTGGGCAGGGGCGCACCGGGCTGCGCCGGAGCGCGGGCGGCCAGCGAGAGCGACACCGCCAGCGCGACGAGCGCCGGGCGGGACCATCGGATCATTTCACGAACGGACAGCATGGCGTCTCTCCGGGACGGGTCCAATGCGGGCGAAGGGTTGGATGCCCGAACACGCCCGGGGTTCCGCGGGCGCCGTCGATCAGGGCATCGCGGGCGGGACGGCGGCGATCGCTGCTTCCAGCTCAACCAGCGCGTCGACCTCCGCGTTGTCGATGTCCGCGAGCGCGATGTCGCCCGCCTGCGCGACGAGCATCACCAGCGATTCATCGGCGCCCTGCTCGCGGAGGAACTGCACGAAGCCCTCCTCGACGCGCGGGTTGAAGATCTCCTGGCCGGTCACGCGGGTGGCGACCGCCTCGACGAAGTTCTCGATCTGCTTGCGCCGCTGGAGCGCTACCCGACGGACCCGCTGACGCCCCGCCTCGGCGATCTGGTCGAGCCGCGCCTGGTCCACGCCCAGTTCCTGCAACCGGAGCAGCAGGCGGACCGTCGCGTCCGGGGTGGACTCGATCTGACGAACGCCCGACGAGGCCAGGCGCTCCAACTGACGGACGCCCTGGTTGGCCAGGCGGACCTCGCGATCGCTGGCTCGGGAAGATCGCCCGCCCTGGGCCAGCGCCGTCTGAGACGCCAGCGCAACCACACCCGCCACGAGGGCGACGACAACCCGAGACGAATGGCCCATCCGCATGGCGAGGCGCTCCGAGGTGCCGGGGCCGACGGCCTCCGGCCCGGGGGGGAGGGGACGACGAGCGTGCAAGTCTATGTCATTCAACGCGGGAGAGGGGTCCGCGGTTCCCGGAACCCGCCCGACCGATCGTGGACGGGGTACGCTTGGAGCACCGATGAGCGCGGCCCCCATCGACGATGCCCCCGGCGCCCGTCCCGTGGGCTACACCCAAAGTGAGGCCGGTCACCCCGGCCCGGGGGTGATGGCCTGGGTCTGGAGGCCGCGAACCCAGCTCCGCGCGTCGATCGCCGCTGGTGTTCTGCTTCTGATCGGGATCGTGATCGAGAAGACCACTCCGCTGGACGCGCTGGGGTCTGGCCTGGTCTGGGCCAGTCTTTCAATCGGCATGGTCTACGGCCTGCGCGCCGCGGCGGAGGCCCTCTCCGCCCGGACAGTGGACATCGATGTCCTGATGGTCGTCGGGGCCGGTCTGGCGGCGTGGATCAACCATCCCGAGGAGGGCGCGCTGCTGCTCTTCCTGTTCACCCTATCGGGGGCGCTGGAGGATCTGGCGCTGGCGCGGACGAGACGGGAGATCGAGGCGCTGCACCGGCTCATGCCCCAGGAGGCGATCGTCTGGCGCGACGGCGCCTGGGCCGCGTGCGCCCCCGACGGCCTGGTCGCGGGCGACCGCGTCCGCATCCGCCCCGGTGACATCGTGCCGGTGGACGCGCGGGTGAGTGTGGGCGCCTCGGCGGTCGATCAGTCGACGCTGACGGGCGAGAGTCTGCCCCGGGAGGTCGGCCCGGGGGACGCGGTCTACTCGGGCACCGTGAACCTCGATCGCGCGCTGGAGGCGCTGGTCCTCCGCCCCGAGTCGGAGTCGAGTCTGCGCAAGATCCTGCGCCTGGTGACCGAGGCCCGCCAGCAGCGCGAGCCCATCCAGCGCCTGATGGACCGGTTGAGCCAGCCCTACGCGATCGGGGTCATGGCGGCCAGCGCCGCGGTGCTGCTGGTCTGGTGGCTGCTGTTCCGGGAGCCCTTCTCCGGGGCGGCGTACACCGCCATCACCTTCCTCATTGTTCTGTCGCCCTGCGCGCTCATCATCGCCACCCCCACCGCCACGCTGACGACGATCGCCCGCGGCGCGCGCGCGGGCGTCCTGTTCAAGGGCGGGCAGGCGATCGAGCGCCTCGCGCGGGTCGGGGCGGTCTGCTTCGACAAGACCGGCACGCTGACCGTCGGCAAGCCCACGCTCGTCGCCATCGAGCCCGTCGGCTGGTCGGACAGCGCCCGCCTGCTGAGCGTGGCGGCGGCGCTGGAGGCGGATTCCACCCACCCCATCGCCCGCGCGGTGCGCGAGGCGGCCAGCGCCCGCGGGCTGACGCCCGCCCCGGTGACCGACGCCGTCCACACGGCAGGGCGCGGCATCCGCGCCGTGCTGGCGGGGGACGAGGTGGCGGTCGGCGACGAGGCGTTCGTGCACGACATCGTGCCGGTGTGCCTGCGCGCGCGGGTGAAGGAGGTGCTGGCGCTGACGCGCCGCACCGGGCGCATCGCCGCGGTGGTGGCGGCGGGCGGGGAGCACGGGGCGGCCGCGGTGCTCGTGATCGCCGACCCCCTGCGCCCGGGGGCCGGGGCCCTGGTCCGGCGCCTGCACGCGCTGGGCGTGCGCCCCGTACGGATGCTGACGGGCGATCATCGCGTGAGCGCCGAGCAGGTGGCGGTCGGGCTGGGCATCGATGAGTGGGACGCGGAGTTGCTCCCCGAGGACAAGGTGCGCCTGCTGCGCGAGACGAAGGACGCCCTGCGGGTCCGGGCCTCGCGCACGGGCTGGGGCCGCGCGTCAGAGCGGGGGGTCGCGTTCATCGGCGACGGAGTCAACGACGCCCCGGCCCTGTCGGCGGCGGATGTGGCCATCGGGATCGGGTCCATCGGGTCCGACGCCGCCCTGGAGTCCTCCGACATCGTGCTGCTCAACGACGACCTGGAGTGCGTCCCCTGGGCGCTGGCGCTGGCGCGCCGGGCGCGGGCGATCCTGCGCTTCAACATCATCGCGGCGATGAGCGTGATCGTGGTGATGGGGCTGTGGACGCTGATCGGCTCCCGCACCGGGCTGGCGGTGGAGATGTGGCAGGGCGTCATCGCGCACGAGGGGGGCACGCTGCTGGTGGTGCTGAACTCGCTGCGCCTGCTGTGGGCGCCAGGGGTCGAGCACGATCGGGGGGGCACGGGCGAAGCCGCTCGCGCTGCTCCGCCAGCGCCCCCGGAGGGCGTTCCCGCTCTCGCCCCGGCGGTACAGTGAGCGCCGCATGCCGCCCACGCCCCCCCAGCCCGTCATCCAGGTCCGCGACCTGGTCAAGCGCTTCGACGGGCGGGCCGTGCTCGACGGGATCACCCTCGATGTCCTGCCCGGGGAGGTCATGGTCATCATGGGCGGGTCGGGCTCGGGCAAGTCCACGCTGCTGCGGTGCATGATCGGCAGCATCCGGCCCGAGGAGGGCTCCATCCGGCTGTTCGGGCAGGAGGTCTGCAACCAGTCCGAGGACCGGCTGAACGAGGTGCGCAAGAAGTTCGGGATCCTGTTCCAGTCCGGCGCGCTGTTCAACTCGATGACGCTCGCGGAGAATGTCGCGCTCCCGCTGCAGGAGCACACCGACCTGGGGCGGGAGATCATCGACATCCAGGTGAAGATCAAGCTCGAACTGGTCGGGCTCCGCGAGCACGCCGACAAGTACCCCGGGCAGATCTCCGGCGGGATGAAGAAGCGGGCCGGGCTGGCGCGGGCGCTCTCGCTGGACCCCCGGCTGCTCTTCTACGACGAGCCCTCCGCCGGGCTCGACCCCGTCACGAGCGCCGAGATCGACCAGCTCATCCTCGACCTGACCAAGAAGCTGCAGGTGACCAGCGTGGTCGTCACGCACGAGATGGACTCCGCCTTCACCATCGCCGACCGGATGGCGATGCTCGACAAGGGGCGGATGCTCACGGTCGAGACCCGCGAGTGGTACGACGCGCTCCGCAAGGCCGAGAACGCCGAAGCCGACGCCTGGCCGGTGGAGCACCGCCTGATCCGCCAGTTCCTGCGCGGGGACGCGGTCGGGCCGATCACCGAACGCAAGGCGGCGACCAACTACGAGGACGACCTGCTGGGCAACCTCGTCGCCCCGAAGGAGAGCATGCCCTCGGTCGTCACCACCCGCGCCCGCGCGGTGCGATGAGGGCTCCTCTCGGGTACCCTGCGGGACCATGAGCACGATGAGCAGCAGCCGCAACAACACGCTCGCCGGGCTGTTCGTGCTGGTGTGCATCGCGCTGGCGCTGGCGGTGGTCATCCTGCTGGGCGGCGCGCTGGAACGGCTGGGCAAGCGGGACTACAGCGTCCGGTTCGACCTGGTCGAGGGCGTCATGGGGCTGGTGCCGGGGGCGCGGGTCACTGTGGGCGGGCGGGAGGCGGGGACGGTCAAGGCCCTGCGCTACGACCCCGACAACGACGAGCCCACGGGCGTCATCGTGACCGTCAGCATCGACCGGCGGCTGGAACTGCGCGAGGGGACCGTCGCGCAGCTCAACGCCCCGCTCCTGGGCGGGACCGGCTCGATCAACTTCCCCACCGTGGGCGCGGGCCGCGCGCTGACCCAGGGCGACATGATCTCCGGCGACCCCGCGCCGCCCGCGTTCCTCGCCTCCGCGGGCTACGGCCCCGAGCAGGTCAAGCAAGTCCAGAGCATCATCAGGCGGGCCGACGAGATCAGCGCCAAGTTCATCACCGTCGCCGACGAGGTGCAGGTGGTGCTCACCGACGCCAAGACGGTGATCGCCGACGCCCGCGGACGCTCCACCGGCTGGTTCGACCGCGTGGACTCGATCACCAAGTACATCGACGACACCGCCGCCCGGGCGCCGAAACTCGCCGACGACCTCCAGGCGCGGCTCGACCAGCTCCGCGAGATGTTCTCCACCGCCCAGGCGGTGCTGGAAGAGAACCGCGAGGATGTCCGCGAGTCGATCAAGAACGCACGCTCGGTCACCGAGAAGGGCGACCAGTTCCTCACGCGCCTCAACGGCGAGCTCGTCGACATCGCCAAGGGCTTCCTCGAAGACGGGCGGGGCGCGATCACTCGGGCTCAGGAGGCGGTCGAGCGGGTGAACGGGCTGCTCGTCGAGAACACCCCCTCGGTCCGGCGCAGCGTGGCCAACCTGCGCCTCGCCTCCGACCAGCTCACCTTCATGCTCGCGGAGGTCCGCCGATCCCCGTGGCGCCTGCTCTACCGCCCGGACAAGCGGGAACTGGAGTTCGAACTGCTCTATGACTCCGCCGCCCTGTACGCGGGCGCCGTCAGCGACCTCCGCGCCGCCGCCGAGACGGTCGAGGCCCTCTCCGCCCCCGACGCCCCCGACGCCCCCGGCGCCCCCGGTGCGCCCCTCAGCGCCCAGTCCGGGGGGTCCCTGAAGTCCCGCGAAGCGATCGACGCCATCAACAGCGCCCTCGAACGCTACAAGGCCGTCGAGCAGCAGTTCCTGGAGCAGATCACGAGGCACGCCGCGCCGGGCAAGTAAGAGCCCCGCACAGAACGACCTCCCCTCCTCGGTGGGACGGGCGGCCCGCCCGTCTCTCCCGCCCCTTCTCGAGTCATTCTGTGAGCGGCTGTTGGCCCTCGATCCTGACGCGGGGCGACTCGCTACTTCAACTTCTCCGCCAGCTCCGCGTGCAGCAGCTTCAGTTCCTCGGCCCGGTCGGAGGGCATGACCAGCGTCGCGTCCTCGGTGTGGACCACCGTCAGCCCCTCGCAGCCCAGCAGCGCCACCGTGTGGCGATCGTCGGCGTTGACCACCAGCGTGTCCTTGCAGCGGAAGGCGATCCCCTTCCCGCTCACGCGGTTGCCCTGGGCGTCGGGGTCGAGGGTCGTGGCGAACGAGGGCCACGAGCCGACATCCAGCCAGGTGAGGTCCATCAGCACGGTGCAGACCTTCACGCCGTCGCGGGCGCCGGGGGGCGTGCGGGCCTGCTCCCGCGTCGCGGGCTCCATGACCGCGTAGTCCACGCTGATTTTGGGCAGGGTCGGGTACACCTCGTCCACCACCCGCTTCTGGTCCTTGGTGCCCCAGGCGGAGGCGATCTTCATGAGCCCCGCGTGGCTCTCGGGCTTGTAACGGCGGAGACAATCCAGGAACGCCGACGCCTTCCACACGAACATCCCCGAGTTCCACCCGAACGCGCCCGACTCGATGTACGCCTGCGCCTTCTCGCGGCTGGGCTTCTCCACGAACCGCTCCACCCGGAACCCCAGCCCGCCCGTCCCGGGGATCGAGGCGCCGCGCTCGACATACCCGAACCCCGTCGCCGGGTGCGTGGGCTTGATGCTGAAGGTCACCAGGCGGGTCGGGTCCTGCTCGACCAGTTCGAAGCCCTGCTCCATGCGGTCGCGGAACAGGTCGGCGGGCTCGATGAGGTGATCGGCGGTCAGGACGGCGAACAGGGCGCCGGGGTCGAGCTTCTGGAGCACCGCCGCCGCGAACCCGACCGCATTCACCGTGTCGCGCCCGACGGGCTCGCCCAGGATCTGCGCGTCGCTGAACCTCGGGAGCGCCGCGCGGATCGACGCGCGGTAGGCCTCGTTCGTGCAGATGTACCGGCGCTCGGGGGGGACCAGCCCTTCCAGCCGCTCGGCCGCGATCTCCAGCAGCGACGACGCCCGCCCGTGGCGCCGGATGAAGGGCACCAGCTGCTTGGGCCGGTCCTGCCGGCTCATGGGCCACAGGCGCGTCCCCGCGCCGCCCGCCATGATCATCGCGTACCGCATCCTGCCCGCACTCTACACGCTGAGCCACACCGTCCGAGCCCCCGGTGCCGGGTGCGGGGGTACCGGGTGCGGTGTACCGGGTGCCGGTGTACCGGGTGCCGGGGTACCGGGTGCCGAGGTACCGGGTGCCGGGGTACCGGGTGCCGGGGTACGGCGAAGCCGTGCCCCGTGGCGCCGGTGCGCGCACAGCGCGTCAAGCGGCACCCACCTCGTCCCTCTCCCCATCCCTCCCCCAGATGGGAAGGGAGCCGGGTGCCGGGGTGCCGGGGTGCCGGGTGCCGGGGTACGGCGAAGCCGTGCCCCGTGGCGCCGGCGCGCGCACAGCGCGCCAAGCGGCACCCACCTCGTCCCTCTCCCCGACCCTCCCCCAGCGGGGGAGGGAGCGAAGGCGCCGGGGTGCCGGGTGCCGGGGTACGGCAAAGCCGTGCCCCGTGGCGCCGGCGCGCGCACAGCGCGTCAAGCGGCACCCACCCGTCCCTCTCCCCGACCCTCCCC
>DOJA01000291.1:8531-8660 GCA_003511945.1 Phycisphaerales bacterium
GGGGAGGGGGCGGGGGGAGGGACACCCCATGTGCGAAATCGCTCCTTGCACGCATCGTTCGACGCGCAATCGGGCGCCTGCAATGCGCTGAACCGAGACCACCGTTTCCCTCTCCCCGGCCCTCCCCCA
>DOJA01000291.1:8695-8919 GCA_003511945.1 Phycisphaerales bacterium
CGGGGGAGGGAGCGAAGGCGCCGCGGGCGCGGGCGGAGTGATCTACCGCATCGCCAGCGCCGCCGTCAGCACCTCGTCCGCCGAGGAGGCCACGGCGTCGATGTCCGCCAGCGCCCGCCGGACCAGCTCGGTTGCGTCCGACTCGGACTCCCCCAGGCGCACAAGCGCCGCCGCCGCCTGCCTGGCGGCGTCGGTCGGCAGCCCGCCGCGGGCGCCTCTTGTCG
>DOJA01000249.1:0-1348 GCA_003511945.1 Phycisphaerales bacterium
GGAAGTTCGAAGGGGGGCATGGTGGCTGGTTGGGAATCGGGGAGTGGGCGTTCGATGGGCCGGGCTTAGGATGGCGAACCGGGCGGCCGATGGTGGATCGGATCGAACGAGGAGCCGGCGTGGAAAGCGTAGGGCAGGGTGGCGGGGCGGGGGATGAGCGTGGCGCGAGCCCTGGGGAGTCGCTGCGCTCGCTGGACGAACTGCGGGGGTTGATTGATGCGGTCGACCACCGGCTGGTCGACCTGCTGAACGAGCGGGCGCGGCTGGTGGTGGAGGTGGGGCAGGTGAAGCGCGGGACGGGGGTGCCGATCTACGCGCCGCACCGGGAGCAGGCGGTGCTGAAGCGGGCGCTGGGGGCGAACCAGGGGCCGCTGAGCGACCGGACGATCGAGGCGGTGTACCGTGAGATCATGAGCGGGTCGTTCGCGCTGGAGCAGCCGCTGCGGATCGGGTTCCTGGGTCCGGCGGGTTCGTACAGCCACCAGGCGGCGGTGCGTCAGTTCGGTCAGAGCGTGTCGTTCGAGGACCTGCACGAGATCGCCGGGGTGTTCACGGAGGTGCGCCGGGGGCACTGTCACTACGGGCTAGCGCCGATCGAGAACTCGATCGGGGGCGGGATCGTGGAGACGCTGGACGCGTTCGCAGAGAGCCGCGGGGAGATCTTCATTTACGCGGAGGTGCTGCTGGAGGTGCACCACGCGCTGCTGGCGGACTGCCAGCCGCGGGAGATCAAGCGGATCTATTCGAAGCCGGAGGTGTTCAGCCAGTGCCGCGTGTGGTTGGCGACGCAGTTCCCGAAGGCGGAGCTGGTGCCGGCGCCGAGCACGAGCCGCGCGGTGCTGATGGCGGCGGAGGACTCGAAGGCGGACCCCGGGTGCGGGAGCGCGGCGATCGCGTCGTCGCTGGCGGGGCAGCTGTACGGGCTGGAGACATTGTTTGCGCGGATCGAGGACAACCCGAACAACATCACGCGGTTCGCGGTGATCTCTCGTCAGCAGGCGAGCCCGAGCGGTCAGGACAAGACTTCGATCATGTTCAACACGGCGAACAAGCCCGGCGCGCTGGTCAGCGTGCTCAGCGTGTTCGAGGACGCGGGGATCAACCTGACGCATATCGATAAGCGTCCGAGCGGGCGGGTGAACTGGCAGTACACCTTCTTCATTGATGCCGAGGGGCACAAGGACGACGCGGCGATGCACGCGGCGATCGAGGAGGCGCGGGGTCACTGCGCGGACCTCACGGTGCTGGGGAGTTACCCCAGGGCGCGAAGGGTTCTTTAGGTCCTTCGCCCGCCCTTGAGCCGCTCGCAGAATGACTCAACGAGGGAGGGGAGAGACGGGCGGGCCGC
>DOJA01000249.1:1411-3045 GCA_003511945.1 Phycisphaerales bacterium
CCACCGAGGAGGGGAGGTCATTCTGTGGGCAGGCGTCGTCAGGCGCGCTCGGCGAGGTCGAGGATGGTGCGGTAGCGGAGGGTGACAACGCAGTTCTGCGCGGCGCGGTTGAAGGCGTCGCGGAGGGCGGCGGCCATGTCGGCGTGGCGCGGGCCGTCCTTGGGGGTGTACGACGCGGAGACGGCGCGGCCGAGGAGGCCGGGTTCGTCGAGCGACTGCGCATGCGGGAACTCCAGCGTGCGGGCGCCGGTCCAGCGCACATCGTTCGCGAAGCCCGCGGGGCGCCCGGCGAGCGAGGGGGAGGCGACGGGGCGCACGGCGCTGCGGCGGAGGATGTCGGCGTACTCGCGGGTGAAAGGGTCGTCGTGGTCCTGGATGTTCCAGAGGAGCGCGACGCGCCCGCGGGGAGGGGGGCGGAGGATGCGCCGGAACTCGTCGAGGGCTTCGTCGCGGCGCATCCAGTGGAAGGACTGCGCGCAGAGGACGAGGTCGACTGAGGACTCGGGGAGCGTGGTGTGCTCCGCGGTGGCGTGGAGCCATGAGACGCGCGGGTGCGGGGCGGCGGCGGCGCGCATGGCGGCGTTGGGCTCGATGGCGATGACGCGCGGGCCTCGATCGGCGACGAGGCGGGCGGAGATGCCCGTGCCGGCGCCGATGTCGGCGACTGTGAGTGTGCCGGGGTTGGGGAGCCCGGCAAGGAGGGCGTCGATGGCGGGGGCGGGGTAGTCCGGTCGGTGGGCGACATACTCGTGGGCGCGGTCTGTAAAGCGTTCGAGGATGGGGACTTCTGGTTGGGCGTTGGATTTTGTTTGGTTTTTGTCTTGCATGAGCGGAGGATGTTTGGTATCAGATAGGGTCATGCTCGCACGCGTTCAATCGTTCATTCTGCACGGGGTCGACGGCTCGCCCTGCGAGATCGAGATCGATGCGGCGGAGACGCAGCTGAACAGGGAGCTGATCGTCGGGCTGCCGGACGCGGCGGTCAAGGAATCGATGGAGCGGGTGCGGTCGGCGATCAGCAACGCGGGGCTGCCGTTCCCGTACGGGCGGCTGCTGATCAACCTGGCGCCGGCGGATGTGCGCAAGGAAGGGCCGGTGTACGACCTGCCGATCGCGGTGGGTCTGCTGGTGGCGGCGGGGGTGATCCGGCGGGCTCCGGCGGACCGCGGGGTGCTGGTGGGTTCGGGCGGACCGGCGCAGGAGGAGGCGCCGGTCGGCGTGGACTACCGGAGGTTTCTGTTCGCGGGGGAACTGGCGCTGGACGGTCGGGTGCGCCCGATCCGTGGGGCGATCGCGCTGGCGTTCATGGCGCGTCAGCGCGGGTTCGATGGGGTGGTGGTGCCGGCGGAGAACGCCGCGGAGGCGGCGGTGGTGGAGGGGGTGTGCGTGCTTGGGGTGCGCACACTCGCGGAGGTGGTGGCTCTGCTGACGGGGGAGATTGAACCCACGCCGCACGAGGCGGTGAACCTGGCGGCGCTGATCGAGCGGACGACGGCGGAGGTGGACTTCCGGGAGGTGCGCGGGCAAGAGCCGGTGAAACGGGCGATGACGATCGCGGCGGCGGGGGGGCACAACATTTTGATGCTGGGGCCGCCGGGGACCGGGAAGACGATGATGGCCAAGGCGCTGCCGGG
>DOJA01000087.1 GCA_003511945.1 Phycisphaerales bacterium
CGGGGGGGCGCCGGCGGACGCATCCTATGGGGGGGAGCAGGGGCCGGACCGATGGAAAGGGGGCTCCGGGCGGAAGAAGGCCGCAGCGTCCGGGGTTGGCCCCCGTAGAATTACTCGGCCCGGCCTGCGCCGGGGCCTCTTCGGGGTGGACTCCTGGCCTGTCGAAAGGACCGTCCGATGCTCAAGCGCGTCTTCGTTGCCCTTGGCCTGCTCATGTCCGTGCTGAGCGCGGCGTCCTCGCCGGCGCTCGCGCTGGAGGTCGGCGACGCGGCACCGTCGATCGCGGGCAAGGTGAACTGGCTGCGGGGGGAGCCGATCTCGGAGTTCAAGGAGGGGGAGGTGTATGTCCTTGACTTCTGGGCGGTGTGGTGCGGGCCTTGCATCGCGAGCATCCCGCACATCAACGAGCTGCAGCAGCAGTACAAGGACCAGAGGGTGAATGTCATCGGGATGGCGGTCTGGCCGCGCCCGAATCAGAAGTCGAGCGCGACCAAGGACTTCATCGCCAAGCGGGAGGACATGAACTACCGGGTCGCGGAGGACATCGGCAACCAGGTGGGCAAGTCCTACATGGAGGCGGCCAACCAGAACGGGATCCCGACGGTCATGGTGATCGACCGGGCGGGGAAGCTGGCGTGGATCGGGCACCCGATGAGCGGGCTGGACGAGGTGCTGGCGAAGGTGGTGGCGGGGACCTTCGATGTGGGCGCCGCCAAGAATGAGGCGAAGCGCCGTGCGGAGGTGGCTCAGAAGAGCATCCCACTCCGGCGCGAGTTTGACCAGGCGATGCAGGCGCAGAACTGGGAGCGGGTGATCGAGCTGTCGGACCAGTTGCTGGCGCTGGACGCGGAGGGCTTCGCGCAGGCGGGGCTGTACAAGTACTTCGTGCTGGTGACGCAGATGAAGAAGCGGGAGGAGGCCTCACGCTGGGGCGCGACGCTGGCGAACGAGACGCTGAAGGGGCAGCCGGATGCGCTGAACTCGCTGGCGTGGCTGATCGCGACGAACGAGTCGATCCCCGACGCGGAGCGGGACTATGCGTTGGCGTTGACGGCGGCCCAGAGCGCGTGCGAGGGGTCGCAGTGGAAGGATCCATCGATCATCGACACGCTGGCGCGCGTGCTGGCCGGCAAGGGCGACTTCGCCCAGGCGGTCGCGGCCCAGGAGAAGGCGCTGGCGCTGGCGCCCGAGGGCGAGCGCGAGGCGTACCAGCGGGCGCTGGACGAGTACAAGTCCAAGGCGGCGTCGAACTGAAGCGTCAGCGGCGCTCGCGGAGCATCGCCGCCAGGTCGGGCGGGGTCACTCCAGAGAGCGAAGTCAGGATGTGGTCCGCGTGCGCCAGTTGCGCTGGGCTTGTGGTGTGCGCAACAGCGATGGTGAAGCAACCGGCGCCCTTGGCGGCGGTGACGCCCCGGGGGCTGTCCTCGATGGCGACGCACGAGCGCGGTTCGAGGGCGAGGCGCTCGGCGGCGAGCAGGTAGGGCGCGGGGTCGGGCTTCGAGAGGGCGACATCTTCGACACTGACGATCGTGGAGAGGCGCGGGAGCACGCCGAGTTGCGCCAGGACGGGCTCGATCTGGGCGCGCATCCCGGCGGAGCAGACCCCGACCGGGCCGGCCTCGGAGGCGGCCTCGATCAGTTCGATCGCGCCGGGGTAGGCGCGGTAGAGCCCGGCCCGGACCTGGCGGAGGACCACCTCGGTCTTGCGGGCGAGGAGGTCGTCGAGCGCTCGCGCGGTGAGCGGCGAGTCCCGTGCGGCGTGGAGGTGGCGGAGGACATCGGCGTCGGACCAGCCGATGAAGGGCTCGCCGGGCCAGTCGAACCCCAGGGGCGCGCACACGGCGCGGAGGGCCTGGTCGTGCAGGTGCTCGGAGTCGACGATGACGCCGTCGAAGTCGAGGAGGAGTGCGCGCACGGCGTCGAATGTAGCGGGGGTGGCGATCGGGCGCGGGCGGTAGACTGGCGGTCATGACGCGGCTGATCGTGTTCGTCGATGGCGGGGGCCGTCTTGGGCCATTGACGGACCTTCGCGCGTCGTTCGAGGTGCGCACGGGGGCGCTGACGACGCTGGAACGGATCGTCGCGTGGAGCGAGCGGACCATGGGAGCGGCGCTCGCGGGGGTCTGGACCCCCCCGGAAGCCCCCCCGGATGCGCCCCCGGAGACGCCCCCGGGGACGGCGGCGCTCACGCGCGAGCGCCTCGGCGTGCTGGTGAACGACCCGGCGGTGGCCGACGCGGCGGGTGATGTGCTGCTGGTGAACGGGCGGTGCGTCGTTCCACCCGATGAGCTCGCGCGGCTGGGCGAGGGGGAAGCGCTGATCGAACCGGGCTCGGGCGAGATCGTTGGCGTGCGGCTGGCGGGGCGATGCCGCGGGTTATTCGAGGGGGGCACACGGGCCGATCGGCTGCGGCAGCGCGAGGCGGGGGAGCGGTGCCTGCTGCATCGCCCGTGGGATGTGGTGCGGTTCCGGGACCGGGCGCTGGACATGGACCTGGCGTGGATGGTCGCGGGAGCGACGCAGGAGTTGCCCGAGGGTGTGATCGCGATCGGCGAACACCCGGTGCGGATCAGTCCGGAGGCGACCGTGTACCCGACGGCGGTGCTGGACGCCGAGGGCGGGCCGATCGTGATCGAGGATCACGCGGTGGTGCGTCCGGGGGCGACGATCATCGGGCCTGCGTTCGTCGGGCGCGGGTCGACGGTGCTGGACCAGGCGCTCATCAAGGCGCACAGCGCGATCGGGCCGGTGTGCAAGGTCGCGGGGGAGGTGGGGGGCACGATCGTGCAGGGGTACTCGAACAAGGCGCACGACGGGCACATCGGGGACTCGTGGCTGGGGGAGTGGGTGAACCTGGGCGCGGGGACGACGAACTCGAACCTGCTGAACACCTACGGCGAGGTGACGAGCGCGGTCGAGCCCGGCGCGGCGCGGGAGCGGACGGGGCTGAACTTCCTGGGCTCGATCGTCGGCGACCACACGAAGACCGCGATCATGACGCGGCTGATGACGGGGGCGGTGATCGGGACCGGGTGCATGGTCGCGACGACGGCGAGCCCGCCCTCGCCCCTGGGGCGGTTCGAGTGGGTCACGGACGAGCGGCGGCAGCACTACCGGTTCGCGAAGTTCATGGAGGCGGCGCGGGCCGCGATGGCGCGGCGGCGGGTGGCGCCGAGCGCGGCGTACGAGGCGCGGCTGCGCGGGCTGTGCGAGGCGTCCGCGCGGGGCGCGGCGCGGGCGACATGAGCCACAATGACTTGGAGAGAGGAGGAAGAGACGGGCGGGCCGCCCGTTCCACCGAGGAGGGGAGGTCATTCTGTGAGGGGCTCTCCGGGAGGGCCGGTAGAGACAGGCGGGACGCCTGTCGCACCAGAAGGGGTCGTTAGTGAAGAGCTCCGAACGAGCATACCCGCCGCCGATTCCGCGGCGCGGGTGGGCGGGCGACGCAACACGCGCCCGCCGTCCGCGGTACCGCCCGGAACCGAACCCTCCGGAGCACCGCCGATGTCGCACCCCTCCCGTCGTTCGTTCGTCTGCACAGCCGCCGGCGCGCTGGCCGCCGGGATCGTCGCGCCCGCGCTGGCGCAGGGCACGGGACGCATGGATGGCGGCGCAAAGCCCGCCGCCGCCCCCGGAGCGGGTCGGATCGAACTCCCAATGCGCGAGTTCGGGCGCACGGGCATGAAGGTGCGCGTGCTCGGGCTGGGCACGCTCCAGATCGGGATCGAGCACGCCGACCAGGACACCGCCACGAAGGTGCTGAACACCGCCCTTGACGAGGGGTGCAATGTCATCGACACCGCCGAGTGCTACATGAAGGCGGAGACGCTCATCGGCAACGCCGTCGCGCACCGGCGCAAGGACTACTTCCTCTTCACGAAAGTCGGGCATGTCCTCAACGACGACGAGACCACCCAGTGGGCGCCCGAGTGGGACGAGCCAGGGATCCTCAAGTCCGTCGATCGCTCGCTCCGGCGGTTGAAGACCGATCACCTGGACCTCGTCCACCTGCACTCCTGCGGCCCGCGCATCCTCGAACGGGGCGAGGCCATCGGCGCCCTCGAGAAGGCGAAGCAGGCGGGCAAGGTCCGCTTCCTTGGCTACAGCGGCGACCATCGCCCAGCGCTGTGGGCGCTCGACAGCGGCAAGTTCGACTCCCTCATGACCTCCCTGAGCGTGGCCGATCAGGAATCGATCGACATGCTCCTGCCCGTGGCGCGGGAGAAGAAGATCGGCGTGATCATCAAGCGCCCGATCGCCAACGCCGCCTGGCGCCACGAGAGCGCCGATCCGTCGGAGTACCACTACGAGTACTGGCGCCGGCTGCGCGAACTGAAGTACGACTTCCTCCAGGGCGAGACGCGCGACAAGCCCGGCCCGGAGGGCGGCGCGGGCGTCGCCATGCGCTTCACGCTGGCGCACCCGATCGACCTGATGATCGTCGGCTCGTCGAACCCCGCGCGGTTCAGGCAGAACGCGGAGATCGTCGCCGCCGGTCCGCTGCCCGCCGCGCAGGTGAACGAGATCCGCGCCCGCTGGAAGCAAGTCGCGCAGCCCAACTGGTTCGGGCAGATCTGACCCCTCGCCCTCCCCCAGGGGGGAGGGAGCCGGAACTACCCCTCCGCTTGGGAGGGGGCAAGGGGGGAGGGACACCGGGTGCACCGGGCCACGCGCTGCTCGCTTCCGACGATTGCAAAGTGGGGATGGGGCTGTGGGTGTCCCTCTCCCCGGCCCTCCCCCAGGGGGGGAGGGAGGGGGAAAAACCCCGAACACTTCTGTCCTTGTCCCGGTGGCACAGGCGGCCTGCCTGTGTCCGGCGCCTTCGGTGGCACAGGCGTCCCGCCTGTGTCCTAGGCCTCTACTTCCGGCGGCACAGGCGTCCCGCCTGTGTCCTACCGCTCCTCCCTCTCCTTCTTCTTCTCTTTGGTGGCACGGGCGGCCCGCCCGTGTCCTCTCCCCTCTCCCGGCTGCCCTCCCCCCATCCCGCTCACGGCTTCCAGGTGAAGCGCAGGTACTTCTCGTCCAGTTCCCACCCCTCGGACTCGTACAGCCGCCGGGCCGCGTCGTTTGTCCGCTCGGTCAGCAGGGCCATCCCCTTCGCGCCGCTCGCCACGCAGTGAGCCGCGCAGGCGCGGATGAGCGCTCGTCCCACGCCGCCCCGGCGGACCTCGGGGGCCACGAACAGATCATTCAGCACCCAGCGCGGGCCGAGCGAGACGCTGGTCCATGTCGGGTACAGCTGCGCGAACCCCAGCGCGCGAGCGCCCTCCTCGGCGATGAACACCACCGACTCCCCCGCGCCGAGGCGCGCCCGCAGGAACGCCTCCGCTCCCGCGAGGTCCGAGGGCTGGGCGTAGAACCTGCGGTAGGCGTCGAACAGGGGCGCCAGCCGGGGCGCATCGATCGCGCCGGCCCTGCGGACGGTGACTCTCATCGAGACGATCCTAAGCAGCCGCTCACAGAATGACTCGAAGTCGGGCGGGGAGAGACGGGCGGGCCGCCCGTCCCACCGAGGAGAGGAGGTCGTTCTGCGCGGGGCTCTCCGCAGCCCTGGCAATCGCCTGTGCGCTGCGGGGCTCCCTACACTCGTACCCGTCATGACCCACCCCAGCGGCGAAGCACCCGGGGACTCTCACGCCGGCTTCCGCCTGGAGCCCGAGGCCCCCGCGCCCCCCACCGCCCTCCCGGGCAACGCCTCGGTCGTGCGCCCCGACGCGGAGGACCTGCACTTCGCTCTCGGCGCCGACCTCATGACCCACGCCTTCAACTGCGTCCGCGCGTTTGGGGACTTTCACCTCGCCCTGTCGGGCGGCTCGACCCCCCTGCCGTTCTATCGGCGCCTGATGGTCGATCCCGCCTTCCGCGCGTTCCCGTGGGCCCGCACGCACCTGTGGATCGTCGATGAGCGCCGCGTCCCGATGGACGACGACCGCTGCAACTACACCCACATCGCCGGCTACCTGCTGGACCATTCGGGGCTGCCCGAGTCCCACGCTCACCCCATCCGCGCCACCGAGCCCGACGCCGACCGCGCCTACGAACGCGAACTGCGGGACACGCTGGCCTGGCGCGAGAAGGGCCACGATCGGCTGGACTTCGTCCTGCTGGGCATGGGCGCCGACGGGCACACCGCGTCGCTCTTCCCGCGCTCCCCCGCGCTGCGCGAGCGGGAGCGCCTCGTCACGGTCAACAGCGGCCCGTCGGTCACGCCACCCGACCGCGTGACCATGACCTACCCCCTGATCAACGCGGCCCGCTTTGTGGCCGTGCTGGTGACGGGCGAGTCGAAGAAGAGCACGCTCACCCGCGTCAGCGCCCGCGCTTCTTCGCCCGAGGAACTGCCCATCCTGGGCGTCGCTCCCGTGGGCGGCGTGCTGCGCTGGTACCTCGACGCCGGCGCGTGCCCGTAAGAGTCCCTCACAGAATGACCTACCCCATCTGGTGGGACAGGCGTCCCGCCTGTCGCTCTTCGCCCCCTCTGAATCCTTCTGTAAGGGGCTCTAAAGAGGTTCCCACTTCCGACTGTTCCTCTCCGTCCCTTCCCCGGTGGCACGGGCGGCCCGCCCGTGTCCTACACCTCTACCTCTCCCTGCGCATCAACCCCCACCCCGCCCCGTATAGTCNCCCCCATGACCACCCCCGCCCCCACGCCCGCCCCGAAATCCATGGACGACATCATGGCCCTGTGCAAGCGCCGGGGCTTCGTCTACCAGGCCTCCGAGATCTACGGCGGGATCAACGGCTTCTGGGACTACGGCCCGCTGGGGACCCTCCTCAAGAAGAACCTCCGCGACGCCTGGTGGAACGATGTCGTCATGTTCCCCTGCTGGGGACGCAAGGGCCCGACCGACGAGCGCGTGAGCATCGTGCCGGTGGACACCTGCATCATCCAGAACCCCAGGGTGTGGGTGGCGAGCGGGCACGCCGCCGGCTTCGCCGATCCGATGCGAAAGTGCCCCGGCTGCGGCCATTTCGTTCGCGCCGACCACCTGTGGGACATCCTCGCCACCCAGTCGGAGTGGCTGAGTTCACTCCTGCAGGAGTTCACCCCGATCACGGGTGAGATCGATACCCCCCGCCTGATCAAGTGGGCCAGGGGCAGGGGCAAGCGCGTCGCACCCCACCTGGCGCTGGTGAAGCAGCCGGAAGTCGTCCTGTCGTTCCTTGCAACACGAGTGAACGGGCAGCCCGACGCCCCGCCGGACCTTCAGGAGATCGTGCGCTACATCGCCACCGCGCAGCTGCACGCCACCGGGCTTCAGGATCCCTGCCCGCGCTGCGGGGCGCCGCTCGGGAAGCCCTCGGCTTTCAAACTCATGTTCGAGTCCTGGGCCGGTGTCGTGCAGGACGACGATCACCGGGTCTACCTCCGCCCCGAGACCGCCCAGGGCATCTTCGTCCAGTTCAAGAATGTCGTCGACACCACCCGCGTCCGCGCGCCCTTCGGCATCGCCCAGACCGGCAAGTCCTTCCGCAACGAGGTCACCCCGCGCAACTTCACCTTCCGATCCCGCGAGTTCGAGCAGATGGAGATCGAGTTCTTCTGCCACGAGTCCGAGGCGATGGCGTGGTACGCCTTCTGGCGCGACTGGCGCATGGAGTGGTGGAAGTCCCTGGGGCTCGCGGGCGACAACCTCATCCTCCGCGAGCACGAGAAGGACGAACTCGCCCACTACTCCAAGGCCACCAGCGACATCGAGTACTGCTTCCCCTTCACCTCCCCCGGCTTCGGCGAACTCGAGGGCGTCGCCTACCGCGGCAACTTCGACCTCACCCAGCACCAGCAGCACTCGGGCGTGAAACTCGACTACTTCGACACCGACCGGGGCGAACTGCTCCCCAACGGCTCCAGGAAGGGCGAGCGCTACATCCCCCATGTCATCGAGCCCAGCGCCGGGCTCGACCGGGGCGTGCTGGCGCTGCTGTGCGAGGCCTACACCAAGGACGACTCGCGCCCGAGCCCGGAGTTCATGAAGTTCCACCCGCGGGTGGCGCCCATCAAGGCCGCCGTGTTCCCGCTGGTGAACAAGGACGGCATGCCCGAGGTGGCCGACCGGCTGCACGCGGACCTGAGCCGCGCATTCGGGAGGCAGGGGCTGATCGAGACCGACGCCAAGCAGTCGATCGGCAAGCGCTACGCTCGAATGGACGAGGCCGGCTGCCCCTTCTGCTTCACGATCGACGGCGAGACCCTGAAGGACCAGACCGTGACCCTGCGCGACCGCGACACCGGCGCGCAGCAGCGGGTGGGGATCGACAAGGTGGTGGGGCTGGTGGGCGATGCGCTCTCGACCTCGGGGTGATCCATGCCATTCCGCCTCGAACGAGCCGAGCAGGTCCTGCAGCGCACGCCACGCGTGCTGCGGGCGATGCTCGACGGGCTCGACCCCGAGTGGACCGGTCACGCCTACGGCCCCGACACCTGGAGCCCGCGCGAGGTCGTCGCTCATCTGGTCTTCGGCGAGATGACCGATTGGATCCCCCGCGCGCGCCGAATCCTCGACAGCGCCGGGCGGGTGCCTTTCGATCCATTCGACCGCGCCGGGCACCGGGGGCTCATGCAGGGCAAGTCGATCGATGAACTGCTCGACGAGTTCGAGCGCCGGCGGGCCGAGAGTCTCGCGGCCCTCCGCGCCATGCGCCTCGCCCCCGCCGACCTCGCCCGGCGCGGCACGCACCCCGCCCTTGGCCCCGTCACGCTCGCGCAGCTGCTCGCCGCGTGGGTCGTGCACGACCTCAACCACATCGCGCAGATCGCCAAGGGAGTCGCTTTCCAGCACCGCGCCGAGGTCGGGCCGTGGGAGGCCTACCTCTCCATCCTCGCGCCTCCGAACCCGAGGTGACGCCGACCGTCCCGGGAACCGCAGCACCTGCCCGCTCATCCCCGGGTGGAACTGTGGCCCACGCGTCCCGGCGCCGCATGTTCCCGCGACCGACCCTCGTTCCGACGATGGCGTCGCTCGGCATCCTGCGGACGGTTTCGACTTCGAGCAGTTCGAGTATGGGGGGGTGTCGGGCTTCGGGGGGGTGGAGAAGCGGGTTAGAACGGCGCCGCGCTCGTCGCGTGGAGGCGCCCGCCCGTGCGCGGGTCGGTGAACGACAGTTCCGTCGCGTGCAGCATCAGGCGCGGGGCGGGGTGGCGCTCGCCCGGGTGATCGGGGCTGGTGTAGCCGCTGCCGTAGAGGACATCGCCGAGGATGCCGTGGCCCAGACCGGCGCGGTCGAGGGGGGTGGCGCAGTGGACGCGCAGCTGGTGGCTGCGTCCGGTGAGGGGTTCGAGGTCCAGGCGGGTGCGGTCGGTCTCGTGCGCGAGCAGGCGCCAGCGCGTCGTTGCGGGGCGCCCCTGCCAGTGGTCGGCCACCTGGAAAGGGCGCCGCTCGGGGTCCAGGCGCAGGGGCAGGTCGATGGTCCCTTCGCGGGCGTGCATCACGAGGCCGTCGACGAGGGCGGCGTAGCGCTTGCGCACCTCGCGCCGTTCGAACTGCGCGGAGAGCGCTCGCTGAGTGTCCTCGTTCAGCGCGAGCAGGAGGAGGCCCGAAGTGTCCATGTCCAGCCGGTGGACGACGAGCGGCCCGGTCGCGTGCGGGAACGCGCGGGCCACGCGGGCGACGGCGCAGTCGGCCTTCTCCCGCCCCTTCCCGGGCACGCTCAGCAGCCCGGCGGGCTTGTCGATGATGATGGCCTCGCCATCGAGGAACAGGACGCGGTCGCTGAGAAGCATGGCGGCGCTTTGCCAGTTGCCCCCGTTCGTGTCGAGCGAAGTCGAGACACTGCGGATGCGCGCACCGGCCTCTCGACTTCGCTCGAG
>DOJA01000190.1 GCA_003511945.1 Phycisphaerales bacterium
GGGGCCGGGGGGGCCGGGGGGCGCCTTATTCGCGAGGAGATCGAGCACACACTGCGCACCGCGGAACACGCCGCCGACAAGGCCATCGTCTGCCGGGTCGATCCCTCCCGTCCGCCCCGCGGCGCCGCCCTCATCCGTCTGGCGGCGGACCTGGGCACGATTCTCGAAGACCACCGCTCGCTCTGGTTCGCCCGCAACCGCGAGGGAGGCCTCGACTCCAGCGCGGCACACTTCGAGCGCCTCATCGACGACTACGCCGGCTGAGCGCCACACGCCGCTACCATCCCCCCGTGTTCGGCTCCCATCTCTCCATCGCCGGCGCCATGGTCAACGCCTTGCGCGAGGCCGACTCCCTCGGCTTCGACACCGTGCAAGTGTTCACCAAGAACCAGCGCCAATGGAAGGTCAGCCCCCTCAAGGACGAAGACCGCGACGACTGGCTCGCCGAGCAGGCGCGATTAGGATGGTCCGACCGCACCGTCGCCCACGACGCCTACCTCATCAACCTCGCCTCCCCCGATGATTCCCCCGGCGGCCTGCGGGAGAAGTCCGTCGCCCTGATGCGCGCCGAGCTCGAACGCTGCGAGGCCCTGCGCATCCCCCTTCTCGTCTCCCACCCGGGCGCCCACCTCATCAAGGAAGGCCCGCTGCCGCCGGAGGAACGAGTCGAGCGTGGGCTCCGCGCCATCGCCAAGGCGTACAAGCAGCTGTTCCGCGAGACGCGGGGCGGGCGCGCCACCGTCTGCCTGGAGAACACCGCGGGCGGGGGCACGACCCTCGGGCGCTCGTTTGAAGAACTGGCCCGCTGCCGCGAACTGATCCTTTCGGAGGCCGGATCCGACGCCGAAGGGCGCGTCGCCTTCTGCCTCGACACCTGCCACGCCCTGGCCGCCGGGTACGACATCGCCGCCCACGAGAACGGGGACGCCACCGGACGCAAGCGCACCCGTGAGCAGGGCGAGGCGCTCGGTCAGACCATGCTCGACCAGTTCGACCGCCTCTGCGGGCTCGCGCACCTGCGGGTCATGCACCTCAACGACTCCCTCGGCGCCCGGGGCAGCCGGCGCGACCGCCACGCGCACATCGGCCAGGGGCTTGTCGCCCTGGGCGCCTTCGCCGCCGTCGTGAACCGCCCAGGGCTCGACCGCGTACCCAAGATCCTCGAGACCCCCAAAGAGAACGACGCCGAGGGGAACCCGATGGACGCGGTCAACCTGAAGCGCCTCAAGTCGCTCATCCGACGCCCGGAGTCGGGGGCCGCACCCGCGCCGATCGCGCCCGCCCGCCCGAATCGGGTGCGGCGGCCCGGTCGGGCTGTCCGATAGTCCAATCTGGTCCCGGGGCTACCGGGGGAGCGCCCGGGTGCGTTCGGATTCCATCCGTCTCTGCTGTCGCTGCATGGCCAACTTCCGCCCATCACGCCCGATCGCTCTCCTCACCCTGCTCGCCGCGGCGATCGGCGGCTGCTCGTCCTCGCGCCGGGGCCACGACGGCGCCGCGCCGGCCGCCGAGCCGGAGGTCACCCAGTACCTCGACGACGCGCGCACGATGCGGGAAGCCGGGCGCGACGACGAGGCCCTCGCCCTCCTCGCCCGCGCCATCGAGGAAAACCCGACCCTCGCCGTCGCCCATGTCCAGATGGGCGAGATCTACCGCGAGAAGGGCGAGTACACCCAGGCCGAGCGCTCCTACGCACGAGCCGCCACCGTCGAGCCCGCCAACTTCGACGCGCAGTACGGGCACGGGCTCGTCCTCCACCTGCTCGACCGGCTGAGCGACGCCGTCCGCGCCTACCTCCGCGCGCTGTCCATCCGTCCCGACGACTTCGCCGCCAACCTGAATGTCGCCACCGCCTACCTCCAGCTCGACGGCCCGCCCCAGGCCCTGCCCTACGCTCGCCGGGCCGTGGAACTCAACCCCGCGAGCGGCCCCGCCCACGCCAATCTCGGCGCCGTCTACAGCGCCATGAACCGCCACGCCGAGGCCATCGTCGAGTACGAGGCCGCCTCCGAACTGATGGACCTCACCCCGGCGCTGCTGCTGAATCTCGCCGAGAGTCTGGGCCAGGAGCGCCGGTACGAAGAGATGGTCAACACCCTGACCGCCGCGATCCGCCTGGAGCCCTCCGCCCCTGCGTGGGAGCGCCTGGGCTTCGCCGCCTTCAAACTCCGGCGCTACGACCAGGCCCTGAGCGCCTTCGCAGAAAGCACAAGACTCGACCCCAACCACTACCCCGCGCTCAACGGCACGGGCGTCGTACTGCTCAACCAGTACATCCTGGGCGGAAAGGTCGACGACGCCCTCCGACGCCAGGCGACGAGCGACCTCCGTGCCAGTCTGCGCATCAACCCCCGCCAGCCGCGGATCGTGGAACTGGTCAGTCGCTTCGGGCGGTGAGCGCGATCTCCTATCCTTCTCGCATGCCCGACCCGCGACTCCTCGAAGTCTTCCCCGCCCCCGCCGACGATCCCTTCCTCATCGAGCACATCGCCGAGGAGTTCACCAGCGTTTGCCCCAAGACCGGGCACCCGGACTTCGGCGCCGTGACCCTCCGGTTCGTGCCCCGCCCCGCGCGCGCCGGGGGCGTGTGCGTCGAGCTCAAGTCGCTGAAGCTCTACTACCAGTCCTTCCGCAACGAGGGCATATTCTACGAGAGCGTCACCAACCGGATCCGCGACGACCTGGCGCAACTCATGAACCCGCAGTGGCTGCAGGTCATCACCGACTGGCGCGGCCGGGGCGGCATCCGCTCCCGCATCATCGCGTCCCGGGGCGAGGTGCCGCCGGAATGGCGCCGGGGCTGATCGCCCCCCGGACCCCCGAACCCCGGGTCCCCCGCGCCCTTCAGACCCCCTCACGCCGCCCGCGCGTGCTCGTCCCCGCCCCGCTGACCACCGCCCGGCGCGCCCGGCGCCAGCCGCTGGCACACGCGCAGCAGGCGCTGCACCTCTCCCGACGTCTCGCCGACGGAGCCGGAGGCGTCGATCGCCACCATCGCGTTCGCCGCCGCCTCCGAGACCTCCGGGAACCCGTAGCACCCGCCCGTCTCGTTCAGGATGTTGCACAGGCGTCGCGCCTCTGACGAATCCAACTTCTGCTGCGCCTGCTTGAGCCCGTGCGCCACTTCCTTCACGATCGTGATGTACTCCTCGATCAGCGTCCCCATCCCGGGCGTCGAGGCCAGCCCGCTGTGGATCGGCTCCGTGCTCGCCTCCGCGCCGCCGGAGGCCAGCCACTCGCTCAGCGCCGCCACCAGCGCCTCCCCGTCGAAGGGCATCCGCACCACCGCCGAAACGCCCGTCGCCAGCCGCGCCGCGTTGGTCTCCCCGCTCAGCAGCACCACGGGACCGACGAAGCCCGCCTCGCGCACAGCATCGATCGCGTGGCCAGGCCCCTTGTCCGCGCCCGACACCTGCACATTCAGCAGCACCAGGTCGAACGGGCGTTTGCGCAGCTCGTCCAGCGCGCGTCCCGCCTCGGTGAACGCGGTCAGGCGCACCTTCGTGCCGTTCAACCCGTGCGCGACCACCTTCGACACCGCCGGGCTGCTCGCCAGCAGCAGCACATCGCCCCCCAGTTGCATCGGCGCCACCTGCGCCGCCAGGATCGCCGCCATTTCCTCGTTGTCGCGGTCGACAAAGTGGCGCAGGTCGATCTTCTTCTCGAACTCGATGTCCACGCCGTGGATCGGTCCGTTCACATGGCGACAGTCCACCACCCGGCCGCTCACCGCTTCCGTCGAGCGCCACACCGTCGGCAGCGTCAGCGTGCAGCGCGTCCCGGGATGCAGGAAGCCCCCATTCAGGAAGCATGCGCCCTTGGACGACAGGCGTCTGGTCCACACGCTGAACCGCGCCGTCCCCCCCGCCACATGCTCGACCGTCAGCGGGATCCCCGACTGACGGAACCCGATCCACCCGAACCCCGATGCGAACCCGCGCTCCGCGCCGCCCTCGTCCAGCGAATCCAGGATCGACCGCAGGTGCGCCTCGCTGCCCGGCAGTGCCCTGGGTTGTGTCTCCGCTCTGAGCATGCCATGGCTCCCTGGCCCATTCTCTCGGCACGACACCCCGGCCCCAACACCGCGCTCCGGGTTGCGCGCATGCTTCCGGGCCTTTCCCCGGAGTCGGTCGCGATGCCTAAGAACTTCGCCGTGGTTCATCTGAGGACACGGCGCCCTGCCCGGGCTTCCCCCGGCTTTCGAGCGGCCTCCGTGATTTTCTTGCTTGCCACCGCCGGGGTGTCCGATCACACAGCCACGCTTCGGCGCTCACCACGATCGTGAGCCGTGTCAGCCCGTTATGACACACCTTGGCCCAGGTCTGCCAACACCCGGGGGCGGTGTAGGTGCGCCCATGGTCGTGAGAACGCTCGATACACGCAAGGAAGGCGGCCTTGTGAACGCCGAACCTGCATCCCCGACGCCGGGGAACGCCGATGCCTCCAAGGACATCCGCGAGGCCTGCGTGTGGCGCGACGCCCTCATGCACGACCCCTGGGCCGGCGTGGTCGTGGTCGGGTCCGACGGGCGGATTGTCGCATCCAACGCCGCCTTCGCGCGCCGGATCGAGGCCCCTGGGCCGATCGTGGGGCGCCGCATCGCCGATCTGGTCCCGCCCGACATCGGCGCCGAACGAACGGCATTGACCCAGCGCGTCCGGGACACCGGACGCCCCCTCGTCGCGCTGGGCATGGTCCGAGGAGTCTACTGCTCAGCGGTGTACCGCCGTTGTTCCCCACGGGGTGACCACGACGACCTCCTCCTGGGCGTGTGCCATCCCGTCACCGCCCACGCAGGGGTGCCACCGATCGACTTCGATGCCGAGGTGGTCGACTGCGGTATTCAGGACTGGGGACGGCTGGCCTCTCTATCCGACCGTGAACTGGAGATTCTCGACCTGATCGGCGAGGGGCTGACGACAGCGGAAGTCGCTAAAGCGCTCCACCGGGCCGAGAAGACGGTCGAATGGCACCGCTCGTCGCTGGGCGACAAGCTCGGCGGGCTGAACCGCGTCGAGCTCGCCCGCGTCGCCCGGGAAAGCGGCGTGGCCCCGTTCCTCCGGAGGCGCGGGCTGCTGGAGTGAATCGCCCTCACGCGCTGGCCGGCTTGCCCTCGCGCTGGGCCACCACCATCGCGTGGATCAGGTCCAGCCGGTCGTGGACCTCCTGCATGGTCGACGGACGCTTCTCCGGATCGACCTCCACGCACTCCATGATGAGGTCGTTCAGCTTCTCGGGCACATGGGGCAGGAACTGCCTCACCGGCGCCGCCTTCTCGATGAACTGATCGTCCAGCGACGACACCAGCGAGTCCCCCTTGGGCAGCGCCGTCGGGATGTGGCGCTGCGTGAGCACCCAGTACATCGTCGCGCCCAGGTTGTAGATATCCGTCCTGGGCGTGATCGCCCGCCGGTGAACCTGCTCGGGAGCGATGTAGTCGGGCGTGCCCTGGATCCGCTCCTTCACCGTCCCCGCGGCGCACGCCTGGCCCAGGTCGATCACCTTCACCCGGCCCGCGTCGTCCACCACGATGTTGTTGGGCTTCATGTCCGCGTGGACGAAGCCCGCCTTGTGCATCACCGCCAGCCCGGCGGCGGTCTGCTTGAAGATCGACAGCGCCTGCTCGAATGTCTTGGGCGGGTGGCGCTCGACGCTCACCCCGTCGACATACTCCATCACCAGGAAGACCTCGCGGACGCTGATGAGCTTCTCGCGGGTCTTGATCAGCTTCTCGATCGCGCGCACCGCCGGGTGCCTGATCCGGCTGCCGACCTCGTGCTCCTGGATCGCCTGGTCGAGGAACCGCTGGTCCTTGGGGTCGTTCTTCTCGACATGCTTCAGCGCCCAGATCTGCTTGGTCTTCTCGTCCTGCACCAGGTAGATGATCGACGCCGCCCCGCGCCCGATCTCCGCGAGCACCTTGTACCCCGCCAGACGGGTTCCGGGTTTGGCGGGCTCGTAGTGCTTCACAGGGGGCCTGGGAGTGCGATCGGACACGGGCGAAGGCGCCGGCAACGGGATCGCCCCGCCCGGGGACTGAACGATACCGACGCTCGCGACGGGGCCACCCCGACCGGGCGACGGGCTCACACTGCGAGCAGGGGTGGACATGCGCCCTCCGAAAGGCCGGTCCGTCCGGGCCACGGGTGGCGCGCCTGCCGAGCGGCAGTATGGCGACGCGCCCGCCCCAGTTCAACACAACGGCTCCCCGCCACGGGGGACTTCGGTCATCGGCGCTTCTGCCGGGGGTCCTTGGGGCTCAACGCCCCGATCATCCAACGCTTGCCCGGTGCATCCGGCACCGCCCCCCGGCCCCACGCCCTCCGGCCCCCGGCCCCCGCCCCCG
>DOJA01000313.1:0-2191 GCA_003511945.1 Phycisphaerales bacterium
CGGAGCCCCCCGATGCCCCCCGATCCCCAGAGCCCCCCCGGAACCCCGGCTGAACCGGAGCGAGCCGCGTGGACCGCCACGCCCTTCGCGCTGCCCACCGGCCTGCTCCTCGTCCGGGGGCTGGCCTCCGTTGTTGCTGTCGCCGCTGTCGGAACTGTCATCGGGGGGCTCCTTCGTCCGGGCGCGGGCTGGTCCAGCGCTCTCCAAGGAGGGCTGGCTGCTGCCGCGGGGATTGCTGGCGGGATCCTCGTCATCACCCCGTGGAAACCCCGCCCCGTCACCATCTGGCCAGCGCTCCTGCTGGGCGGTCAGGGCGCAGGACTCGTTGCGGCGTTGCTCACCGGGCTCTTGCTATACTCGTCGTCCCGCCCCGGAGAGCCCTTGATCTTCGGCGCGGTGCTCGCCGTCGGATACACCGCAGGGATGCTGGCCATGGCTACGCTGTTCGGGCGGATCGTCGCCAACCGCGGGCCCTGATCGCCCCCCCCGGAGAGGTCCGCACGAAGAGAGTGTGCAGTGCGACGGGCGTGTGGCCCGGCGCGGTCCCGGCCACCACGGTTCCACGAGCCATGATGCCAATCGCCTCTCTTCTCGCAGCCGCGGGCGACCCACTCAGCCATGTCGTCGACAAGCCGAACAAGATCGGCCCCCTGTCGATGAACACGATCACCCTTCTCGTCGTCACCGCCCTGTTCATCTGGGTCATGACCGTCGTCGCCAAGGCCATCCAGACCGGGCCTGCCTCCGACGGCAACGAGCGCTACATCACCAAGGGACGCCTCGCCCAGCTGATCGAAGTCATCGTCCTCTACCTCCGCGACACCGTCATCCGCCCCCAGCTCGGCGCCGACGCCAGCCGCTTCCTCCCCTTCCTTCTCACCGTCTTCTTCTTCATCCTCTTCAACAACCTCTTCGGGCTCCTCCCCCTCATCGACATCCAGTACCTCGTCACCTCCCTCCTCGCGGGCGACACCCACGCCGGCACCGCCTACATCGGCGGCACCGCCACCGGACGCATCGCCGTCACCGGCGCCCTCGCCCTCATCGCCTTCCTCGTCTGGAACATCAACGCCATCCGCTCTGCCGGGCTCGGCGCCTGGTTCAAGCACTTCCTCGGTGGCGGCCCCGCCTACCTCGCCCCCGTCATGGTCCCGGTCGAGATCATGGGCATGTTCGTCAAGCCCGTCGCCCTCGCCCTGCGGCTTTTCGCCAACATGACCGCCGGCCACATCCTGCTGGGCGTCCTCATCATCTTCACCGCCGCCGCCCCCAAGGCCCTGGGCATCCTCGGCGCCCCGATCACGGTCATCGCCGCCGCCGGCGCCATCGCCATCTTCTTCCTCGAGGTCTTCGTCGCCCTCCTCCAGGCCTTCATCTTCATGTTCCTCACCACCCTCTTCATCGCGCAGATGGCCCATCACCACCACGACGACCACGAGCACGCCGACGGGCACGGCCTCGGCAACGACCACAGCCACGACCATCACCACGCGACGGAGCCCCAGCCCGCCGCGTAGTCCATCCATGCACGACCAATCCAAGTCACGCAACCTCACGCAGGCGCCGGTCGGCGCCGGCATTCTGGAGCGATTCGAACCATGAAGATCAAGACCCTCCTCGGACTCGGCGCCGCCGGCGCCACCCTCGGCTTCATCGCTGTCAACCCCGCCCTCGCCCAGGCCACCGAGGGCGCTTCCAACGCCATCCTCAGCGGCAACCTCGGCAAGGGCATCGGAGGCGGGCTCGCCGCCGGGCTCGCCGTCATCGGAGGCGGGCTGGGCATCGGTCGAATCGGCGGCTCCGCCGTCGAGGCCATCGCCCGCCAGCCGGAGGCCTCCGGCACCATCGGCACCAACATGCTCATCGCCGCCGCGCTCGTCGAGGGCGCCACCCTCTTCGCCGTCGTCGTCGGGTTCCTCGGCGTCAGCGGCGCCTGATCGCACAGTCCCACGGCCCCGCGCACGGCGCGGGGGCCTGTGCGCCCAGAGCGCTCACGCCCCCGAGCCGTGACTCTCCGTCCCCCTCCTCCGCCCACACTCATCCCGCGAGAAGTGCGATGAACAACCGCATCCACCGACTGGCCGCCCTGGCGCTCTGCTCGCCCCTGCTCGTCCCGGCCCTCGTCCTCGCCGCCGACGCCGCCCACGCCACCGACGCCGCCGCGACTTCCGGGGGGGGGGGGGGGCGCCCC
>DOJA01000313.1:2263-2801 GCA_003511945.1 Phycisphaerales bacterium
GGGGGGGGGGGGGGGGGGGACGCCCACACCAAGCCCGATGTCATGGCCTTTGACCTGCTTCAGTTCATCATGGCCATCGTCGTCTTCGGGGTGGCCTTCTTCATCCTTTCCCGCACCGCATGGCCCAAGATCGTGCAGGGCCTCGAAGCCCGCGAAGAGAAGATCCGCTCCGAGGTCTTCGCCGCCGAGGAAGCCCGCAAGAAGGCCAACGACTCCCTCCAGGAGTACAAGCGCTCCCTCGCCGAGGCCAAGGCCGAGGCCCAGCGTCTGATCGAACAGACCCGCGCCGAGCAAGCGCGGCTCGCCGCCGACCTCAAGGCCCGCGCCGAGTCCGAGCTCGCTGAACTCCGCGACCAGGCCCGCCAGAGCATCGAGTCCGCCAAGAAGGCCGCCCTCGCGGAGGTCTACGCCGAGGCCGCCACCCTCGCCACCGCCGTCGCCGGCAAGATCCTCAAGCGCGAGTTCAACGCGAGCGATCAGGGCCGTCTCATCGAAGAGTCCGTCCAGCAGTTCACCCGCGAATACGCCCGGGCCTGAC
>DOJA01000139.1:0-1366 GCA_003511945.1 Phycisphaerales bacterium
GGGGGCGCGGGGTGGCGCGGGCGAGGGGCGATTCTGCGGGTTCGGGCTCAGGCGCGGCGTGGTCGGGTCGATAGAGCGTCCGTGCGCGCTGTGCCGGACATGACCATCCGCCTCCCGCGCCCCGTGATCAGGGGGCTTGGGGCTGTCGTGTTCCTCGCGGTGTTCCTCGCCGCGGCGCGGCTGATCGGGCCGATCTCGTCCCGCGCGACCCCCGCAGACCTTGGCGCCGCGTCCGGCGTTCAGCCCGCCATCGGCCCGAACACCCGCACCCGCGAGTTGCCCGCGCTGATCGGCTCCCTCGTCGGGGCCGAGTACGGGCTGGACATCTTCATCACCCGCGACGGGCTGCGCTACACCGTCAAGGACGCACAGGGGCACACGCTCGCGGAGTCGATCACCGACGCCGAGGTGTACGAGCGGTTCCCCGCGCTCGACCTCTCGACCATGCACGCCGGCGCGGAGAGCGAGTCGATCTTCGTCCCCGAGGAATGAGCGGGCGTCGCTCGCGGGTGTGATACGCTCCCGCCATGGCGATGCCCGTGGTCATCTGTCCGCTGGCGTACGAACGATCGTTCCTGACCCGCGCGCTGAAGGGGCGCGCCACGCTGCTGGTGAGCGGCCCCGGCCCCGATCGCGCCGCCCGGGCGGTCGAGGCGGTGGGGGGGCACGCGAACCCGAAGCCGCCGCTCGTGGTGCTGTGCGGCACCGCCGGGGCCCTGCGCGACTGCGAGCCCGCCCCGCGGGTTGGCGCGGTCATCGACAGCGAGGCCCGTCGGTGGGAGGCGCCGGCGCTGGTGCCCGGGAGCGATGCGCCGGTCGCTGTCCTGGGGCTCGACGAGGTTGTGGCGTCCCCGGCGCGCAAGGCGCAGCTCGCGGGCGCCTTCGGGGCGCACCTGGTGGACACGGAGTCGGCATCGTTCGCCGAGGCGTGCGAGCGCCTGGGGCTGCGCTGGGCCATCGTCCGTGCCGTGAGCGACGGACCCAGGGAGGCGCTGCCCGCGGGGGTGGCGGAGTGGGTGGACGAGCGCGGGCGGGCGCGGCCCCTGCGCCTGATCGGCCAGTGCGTGCTGGAGCCGCGAACGATGGGCGCGGCGTTGCGCCTGCGGGCGCGCACGAAGCCCGCGATGCGGACCGCGGCATCGCGCCTGGTCGAACTGCTCGCGCAGGAGCGCGACATCTCGGTCGACCCTCTCGCGCGGCGCAAGCCGACGAAGCCCGATCGCGCCCCGCGCGACGGCGCAGAGCCCACGGTCGTCGAGCAGCAGTTGTCGATCGACCGAATCGAATCGGAGCGCGCGGGGAAGCGCGCCCCGTGAGCGGCGCCGCCGTCCCCGTCGGACCCGCCCCGGTCCCGCCCGCCCCCCTC
>DOJA01000139.1:1424-4711 GCA_003511945.1 Phycisphaerales bacterium
GGGGGGGGGGGGGGGACGCGCTCCGTTCTGCTGTTCGGCGGGTCGTTCGATCCGCCCACGCTCGCGCACACTCGCCTCCCGCCCAGAGTGCGCGACGCCCTCGGGCTCGACTGGGCGCTCTATCTCCCCGCGGCCCGCTCACCTTTGAAGTCCGCGGCGCCGGGGGCCAGCGCGCAGGACCGTCTCGACATGCTGGCGGCGGCGCTGGCGGGCGCCGAGCGGTGCTCGATCGGCACGCTTGAACTCGACCGCGGGGACGCCGAGCCTTCGTACACCGTCGACACGCTGCGAACGCTGCGCCGGGCGCTGGGACCTTCGGTCACGCTGCGCCTGCTCATCGGCACGGACCAGGCGGCCCAGTTCCATCGCTGGCGGGAGCCACGCGAGGTGCTCGCGCTCGCCGAGCCCGTTGTCATCACGCGCCCCGACGCCGGCGCCGACGGGGCGCTCCCCGCGTCGATGGCAGAACGCTGGCGCCCCGATGAAATGGCCGCGTGGCGCCGGCGACTCGTCCGCGTCCCGCCCATCGACGCCTCATCGACCGAGGCCCGCGCCCTGCTCTCCAACGACGCCACGCGCGACGCGCCCAGACTTCTTGAACTCCTGCCCGGTCCGGTGCTGCACCTGATCCGCGATCGTGCCCTGTACAAGGCGCCGTGAGCCCCGGACCCCTCCCCGCCTACACTCACCCCCCATGGGCGAGCAACCCGCCATCAAGACCGTCTCGTTCGTCTCGCTGGGGTGTCCCAAGAATCTCGTGGACTCCGAGAAGATGCTCGGGCTGCTCGCGCAGGACGGGTTGGTGCCCGTCTCGCACGACCCCGAGGGCGACGAGCGCCCCGCCGACGCGGTCGTGATCAACACCTGCGGGTTCCTCGAGGCCTCGAAGGAGGAGTCGCTGGGCGTCATCCGCGAGGCCATCGAGCGCAAGTCCCGGGGCGAAGTGAAGCGCGTCGTCGTGGCCGGGTGCCTGGTCCAGCGCCACCGCGCCAAGATGCTCGATTGGGCCCCGGGCATCGACGCCCTCATCGGCGTCTTCGACCGCGACCACATCGTCCGCGCCGTGCGCGGCGGCGACGGCGCCCGGGCATCCGCCCTCAACGCGGACGAGGCCCCGCGCTACTGGATCAGCGCCAACGCGCTGACCGCCGCCAAGGACCGGGGCATCCCCACCACCGGGCTGACGGTCCACGGCAAGGACGGCAAGGGGCTCGGCTACTTCGAGGACGACTCGGCCCGCCTGCGTCTGACGCCCCGTCACTACGCCTATCTGCGCGTCAGCGAAGGGTGCAACCAGAACTGCGCGTTCTGCACCATCCCGTCGATCCGGGGCAAGATGCGGAGCAAGCCGCTGGACCGCATCGTCGCCGAGGCGCGCGAACTGATCGAGGACGGCGCCTTCGAACTGAACCTCATCGGGCAGGACACGACCTCCTACGGCGAGGACATCGGCATCGGCTTCGACCACCACGGCTCCGGGGGCTCCGGGGGATCCCGGGGGGGTGGCGGGCTGCCGGCCATGCTCCGCGCCGTGAACGACGCTGTCGAGCAGTGGGGGGGCGGAGCGGGGTGGGTACGCCTGATGTACGCCTACCCCAGCACCTTCAACGACGCCATGATCGACGCCCTGGCCGCCCTGCCGCGGGTTGTCAAGTACATCGACATCCCCCTCCAGCACGCCTCGGACCGGATGCTCAGCGCCATGCGCCGCAATGTGAGCGCGTCGCAACAGCGCGACCTGATCCTGCGCCTGCGCGAGCGCGTCCCGGGGCTGGCGGTGCGGACGACCTTCATCAGCGGCTTCCCCGGCGAGACGGAGCAGGACCACGAAGAGCTGCTGGCGTTCGTCGACGAGATCGGCTTCGACGCCCTGGGCGTGTTCGAGTACTCGCGCGAGCCCGGCACCCGCGCGGGGACGATGGACCTCGACCCCGCGCTCCATGTGCCCGACGAGGTGAAGGCCCGGCGCAAGGGCGAGGTCATGGCCCTGCAGCAGCGCATCGCCTTCGAGCAGGCGTCGTTCCTGGCGTCGCAGTTCGATGAAAGCGACCCGCGCTCCAGCGGGCTGCGGTTCGATGTGCTCATCGACAAGCCCCTGCGCACCGAGGGGCGCGCGACCGCGGGCGTCGGGGAGGGCGGACGCCTCTACCAGGGACGCTGCTACTTCCAGGCGGTGGACATCGACAGCGTGACGCTCGTGCAGTCGGCGCAGCCCCTGAGCCCCGGGGAACTGGTCCGCTGCACGGTGGTCGGGTCCGACGGCTACGACCTCATCGCCCGCCCCAGCGCGGAACTGGAGAAGCGAGTCCCGCTGGCGGTTGTGCGCTGAGCGGTTCTCGCCCGCCGCTCCACCCCCTTCTCAACTCGCCCGCCGCGTCGGGCGAAGTGCTCTAGCGTCGCCTCGGGAGCGAGTTGGGGTCCAGCTGGCGGTGGATGTACTCCGGCGCTCGGATGAGGAACGCGCCGTTGTAGAAGCGGATCGTCGCGCCGGACCCGCCGTTGTCCTGCCACTGCTCGGGCTCGATGTTCTCGGTGATGATGGTCTGCAGCTGTTCGACCAGTTCTTCCGAGGTCGGACCCGAGCCCTCGGCGTCCTCGTTGTCCTCGAAGATGCTGCCTCCTCCGCCGCCCCCGCCCTGCTGGCCCTGGTTGAGCACCTGGTCCAGGTCGAGGCGCGGGGCGTCATCGAAGTTCGGGACGACATAGAGCAGGTCGTTCACATCGTAGATCTTCATGTACGCCTTGGCGTTCAGGCGGCTCCGGGGGCCGATCTCGATCCCGGCGCCGTCCCGGGCGAACTGCCAGGTCGCCCTCTCGAACTCCGACGAGGCCTTCTCGAGAAGTCGCTCCAGCAGGTCAACGACCCGCGCGTCCTTCACGCTCAGCGTCACGGTCTTGTCCTTGTCCAGCCCGTCGGCGCCGGAGTCGTCCGCCCAGGCGGCGTCGATCTCCAGAGCGGCAAAGTCGCGGATGAACTGCACCGCGTCCTCCAGCCGGGCGTCGGTCAGTTCGATGGTCACGGGCTTGGCGAGCGCCGCCGCCGCGTTCGTGCGCCCGCTCGGCGCCCCGGAGACCGCGCCTGTCGAGCGCGGCCCCTGCGCCGAAACGACCGGGACAAGCGCGACGACAGCCAACGCGGCAACGATCACTGGCTGTGCGGCGATTCTCATGGCGTGTGCTCCATCCGAAGGTCGTGTCGTTCCTGGGGCAGCAGCAAACAGCTTCTCACAGAATGACCTACCCGCTCTGGTGGGACAGGCGGGACGCCTGTCGCTCCGGCCTTCTCC
>DOJA01000139.1:4819-5705 GCA_003511945.1 Phycisphaerales bacterium
CGGCCTTCTCCGAGTCATTCTGTCCGCGGCTCGAACAAGGGATCCTAGGTCACCCGCACCGTCGCCCCTCGGCACTGGTCTACACGCACGGGCCTCCCCCCGGGTTCCCCCTGCCGCAGCGGACCCTTCGCCGCGAGTGGGTTACCGCTCTCCCTGCCCCCCAAACGCCCGCAGCACCTCGCACAGGGCCAGCAGCCCCAGGGCGGTCGCGTCCACGGGCTGGACCTGGTCCCAGGTCGACCGGCGAAACCCGCCCGCCGCCCGGGCCGGGTCTCGGTACGACGCACCTTCCGGGGGGCCGGGTGTCAGCTGCAGCGCAAAGCGCAGCGTCGTGACCAGCCAGGCGGTCTCCCGCGCCCGCTCATCCGGGAGCGTCAGGCGCGGGTCGCCCAGCATCGCGCCGAGCAGCGCCACCGCCTTCAGCGAGTGCCAGGTCGGCAGGGGCGAGCGGGCAACCCCGCCCCCTGGGACCCGATTGAACGACACCCCGCCCACCATGTCCGCGAAGTCCTCTCCGCCCTCGCGCTCGCTGACGACGAACGACCGGACCAGCTCGCGCGCCTCCCGCAGCACCCCCGCCGCCGGAATCGCGGCCCCGTCCGGCGCCAGCGCCTGCGCCGCCCACGCCAGCCAGGGCATCTCCGCGATAAGGACGGTGCGGTCCGTCTCCTTGAACAACCGGCCCGCCGCCGCCCGCGCTGCGCCTCCCTCGGTGCCGTCCACCCCGGCGCGATCGACGCCCAGCGCCAGCACCAGGAGGCCGCGCCCCGTAGCCGGCGCCTCCGGAGTCCACGCGCCCCCCGCGAAGCAGGCCCCCACGCGCGCCCGCGCACGATCCCCGAACTCTTGGGGGAGCCCCGCGGCTCGGTCGGGCGAGGCGGCCCGC
>DOJA01000139.1:5762-8196 GCA_003511945.1 Phycisphaerales bacterium
CGAGGCGGCCCGCAGGGCCTCCCGCGCGACGAGCCACATCGCGGCGCTCAGCGGGTCGGCGAGCGGGTCTTCCTCCGCCGTCGAGACGCGCGTGAGCCCCGCCAGCAGTCCCGCGGCGAACTCCGTCGCCCGGTCCGCCCGGGACGCCGGGGCGCCGGGCACCGATGCGTACCGCGCCAGGGCCAGCGCCGCCGATGCCTGCGCGAGCGCCGGCGCGATCACCGGGTCGTAGCGGTCCAGCACCGGGTTGTAATCGCCCAGCAGCCCGTGGGGCTCCTCGCCCTTCCATCGTCGAGCCATCAGGTGTTCGGCGGCCTCGTCCGCGGCCCGCCGCAGGCGATCGATCGTCACCTCGCCCACCCCGACCACCCGCCCACCTCGGTACAGGAACACCGGCTCCGCCCCTCCGCGCTCCTGGGCCAGGCGGCGGGTCTCGAAGCGGTACAGCGTAAGCCCTCCGTCCCGCGTCAGATCGCGCAGCGGACGGGGCGGCAGCCCCAGGCGTCCGGCAACGATCCGCGCCCCCTCACCCCCGCCCGCCCCCGTCGAGAGCAGCAGGCCCGGAAAGACCGCCTCCAGGGTCGCGCCGACCCGCCCGGCGACGCCGTGATGACCGGGGGAGAATGATGACGCGATCGCCTCGTCGCTCTCTCCCAGCACGGGCGTCAGCGGGCCGGCCAGTTCGAGGTCCAGGGTGACGCTGGCCGCGGCGTCGCGGACATGGGCCTCGCGCAGCGCATCGCGTTCGAAGGGCAGGGCGGCGTCCGCTTCCAGCAAGGCCTCCCGCGTGGCGCCCCAGACGGTCAGCCCGTCCTGGCCAAGGCGCGTCCCGCGCCCGATCACCCGCCCAGCCAGCCGGAGCGTCACGCTGGCGCCGCTGGCCCCCTGGGGATCGATCCGTGCAGGCGCCGTCGGCACGCGCCATTCCCGGACCCACGCCGCCGCCCCTCGCCAGGCCGCCATCGCCCCCTCTGCGCCGGGGGGCTGGCCTCCCGCAGCGGGCGCCGCGGCCAGCGCGAGCACAAGCCCGAGAACACCCAGCGGGCCGCCGTACCGTCCGAGCCGTGTTGCGTCCACGCCACGCTCCCTGTCGTCCTGCCGCGACGCCCCCGCCGGGGCCGTCCGCCCCGGGGGTGATAAAAGCGCCCCCAGCGCCCCCGTCCACGGATCCGACGGCGCGGGGCTCAGACTGGCACCCCCGTTGTACCCTGTCACGCCAGACAACCGGAGACTTGAAATGGAACTCGAGCACCTGGCCCAGTTCGCCCTCGCGGTCGTCGCGATGACCGACAACCGGAAGCGCCTTCTTCTCCTCACCGCCCTGACCTTCATGGTCATGTGCTGATCCGGGTCCGTTGGTTCGTTCATTCGCAGGTCCCATGAAAAAAGCCCGACCGGGCAGGTCGGGCCTTGTGTCGTTGCGAGAGATGGAGACACGGGCCGCGGACCGATGGATGTCTGCTTCCGGCGCCTTTCCTCCCAAGCCGGGGGATTCACTCGCCCGGCGCTCTTCCCCTTCTCAAATCGCCCGCCGCTGCGGGCGGAGTGCTCAGAGCTGAATTTTGTCCGAGCCCATGGCGCCGTGGTCGTCCATGCCGCCGCGCTTGGGGAAGGCCCGGTCGGGGCGGTCGGTCCGCTCGCCCCGCGCCTCGTCGACGGCGCCCCACTGGGCCCGCTTGAGGGAGAGCCCGATCTTGCGGTCGCTGGTGTCGACCCTGAGGATCTTCACATCGACCTCCTCGCCCGCCTTCACGACATCGTGCGGGTTCTCGACCTTGTGATCGGCGAGCTCGGAGATGTGCAGCAGCCCCTCGAGCCCGTCCTCCAGCTCGACGAAGACGCCGAAGTTGGTGATCTTCGTGACCTTCCCGCGGACGACCATGCCGGGCTGGTAGGCGTCGGGGATGGCGCGGACCCACGGGTCCTCGGTCAGCTGCTTGGTGCCCAGGGCGATCCGCTGCTTCTCGCGGTCGACCTCGAGCACGACGCACTTGACGACATCGCCCTTCTGGAGCACCTCGCTGGGGTGCGCGACCTTCTTGGTCCACGAGAGGTCCGAGACATGCAGCAGCCCGTCGATGCCCGGCTCGATCTCGACGAACGCGCCGTAGTTGGCGAGGTTCCGGACCGCGCCCTCGACGATCGTGCCGACCGGGTACTTCTCCGCGACGAGCTCCCAGGGGTTGACCTCGGTCTGCTTGATGCCCAGGGAGATCTCCTGCTTGTCCTTGTTGATGTCCAGGACGACGACATCGACCTCCTGCCCCGCGGTGAGCATCTCCGAGGGGTGGTTGATGCGGCGCGTCCAGGACATCTCGGAGATGTGCACGAGCCCCTCGATGCCCTCCTCGAGGCGCACGAACGCGCCGTAGGACATCAGGTTGACCACCGAGCCGTGGACGCGGCTGTTCACGGGGTACTTCTTCTCGATCTC
>DOJA01000041.1 GCA_003511945.1 Phycisphaerales bacterium
CCGATACCCCAGACCCCAGACCCCTCCCCAGTCCCCCTCAGGAGCCCCCATGCCCGCGATCACGAAACTCTCCGAGGGTGAGATCAAGGACCGGCTGGACGCGCTCCCCGAGTGGTCCGAATCCGGCGGCGTGATCCAGCGCACCTTCCAGTTCAAGGACTTTGTGGCGTCGATGCGCTTCGTCAACCGCATCGCCGAGCTCGCCGAGCAGCGCCAGCACCACCCGGACATCCTGGTCCGCTGGAACAAGGTGACGCTTTCTCTCAGCACGCACGACGCGGGGGGCATCAGCGAGAGGGACTTCGACTTCGCCCGCCTCGCCGACGGGATCAGGTGACCGCACGCAGCTGCGGACGGTCGGCCCGGCTGACCTCGAACCGCACGCCCGCCAGCAACCCGCCCAGGCGCGCGGCGAGCGTCGGCAGGTAGCCGCGCTCGGTCTCCGTGTGCCCCGCGAGCACCAGCGACAGCCCCAGGTCCGCCGCCCGCAGCGCGTCGTGGTGCTTCACCTCGCCCGTGACGAACACCTCCGCTCCCGCCCCCGCGGCGGCGTCCAACAGCGATGCCCCGGAGCCGGGGCAGACCGCGATCGAGCGCACGGGCCGGTCGTCGTCGCCCGACGAAGAAACCAGAACCCCGAGCGACGCGCCCACCCGTCGGGCCACGGCGCCGAGCGTGGAACCCGCGCGGAGCACGCCGAGCCGTCCGGCCCCGACGCGGCCATCGGGCGCGGGCGCGAGGGGCACGACATCGAACGCGGGCTCTTCGTAGGGGTGCGTGCCGCGCAGCGCGCGCAGGACGCCGCCCAGCGCGCCGGCGGGGCAGACCATCTCCACGCGGTGCTCGTCGACGAACTCCAGTCGCCCGCCCCCCCGGATGCCGACCACGGGGTTCGTTCCGGGGCCGCCCAGGAACGAGCCGCGCCCGGGCGAGGCGAACGAGCACTGCTCGTACGCCCCGATGCGCCCCGCGCCGGCGTTCGCCATCGCGGCCCGCACGCGCTCGACGACCTCGGGGGGCGCACTCGGAACGAACACGATGACCTTGAACGAGTTTCGCGCGGGTGCGTGGGCCGCGAGCGCGCGCCGTTCGACGATCTCGCCCGGGGCGGAGGCGTCGAGAAGCCAGTCCGCCGTGCCCCCCGGGGCGGCGTCCAGCGCGGTGTGCGGGGAATAGATCGCGGCCCCGGCCCGCACCAGCCGCAGGAGCGCCCGCTCGCGGGGCGCCGGCCCGCCCAGGCGCCGGATGGGATCGAAGATCGGCGGGTGGTAGGCGACCACCGCGCCGGCGCGGAGCGCGATGGCCTCGTCAACCACGCCGGGCGTCAGGTCGATCGTGAGCAGAACGGGGCCACCCAGCGCGTCCATCGGATCGCCCACGAGCAGCCCGACATTGTCCCAGGGCTCCGCCAGGGCGAGGGGCGCGACGGACTCAAGAGCGTCGATGAGCGTCGCGAGGGTCATGGCGAAGCTGATCGTACCGGAGAGTTCACGGCGCCTTGGGCGCGTCGGTGGTCGCCGCGCGGGAATAGACCCCGTCAAAGTAGGGCTCCCACGAAGCGCCGTTGTCGGTCGAGTGCTCGATGAAGTGGTGGACTGTCCCGTCGTTGCGGGGCGTGAGGCGCCCGCGGGCGATGGCGCGGGGGCCGCGCTGCGGGAGGTACTCCCCCTCGAAGTGCATGGCGCCGTCGCGCACGACGCCCGTGTAGCGTACGACATTGCCCGCGTCGTCGACCCACAGCTGCTTCCACTCCCGCAGGACGGGGTCGATGTAGTTCATGCTGCGTCCGGTCGTTCCCCGGACGCTGGTCCAGTGCTCCATGACGATCATGCCGCCCTCGGCCTTCTCGATCCGGTTCTCGCCGATCTTGATGCCCTGGTCGTCGACGACTTCCCAGTGTCCGACCCAGAAGTCGAACTCCTTCACGAGTTCAGCCAGGGGCTGGATTCGCCGTCGGACGAGGGTGTCCCGCGGGTCGGCGCGCAATAGGGCCAGGTCGGAGTCTCCCTCGTACTGGCGGAGGTTGCGGAACCCGGCCTGGATGGCGCCGTCGAGCGCGACGAAGGCCTCGTCGGTCTTGCCCTGGAGCGCCAGCGCGCAACAGAGGTTGTACATCGCCTGAGCGCGGATACGCGGGAACTCGGCGGCCTTGCGGTGCGCGTCGATCGCCGCCGCCAGGTCGCCCTTGGCGTGCAGGACATAGCCCAGGCGGAACCACGCCTCGGGGTTCTTGGGCTCAGAGCGTGTGAGGGCCTCGTAGGCTTTGGCCGCGTTCTCCCAGTCCTGCTTCTGGAACAGCGCATCGGCCGTGCTGGACTCCGCCGACCGTGGCGGCGGCGTCGGAGCGGTCTGCGTCGGGGTGGGTTGCGCGAGCACCGAGCCGATCGTGGCCAGCAATGCCGCGGCGACGACAATGAGCCGGTGCGAACGCGTGGAGAAATTCGGTGTCACGGGGTTCTCCTAGTGCTTGAGGGGCGCGACTTCAGTACAAAAAAGCCCGGTGATCAGAACACTGATGCACCGGGCCTCGTGGGGGTCGGATTGGAACAGCCGCGCTGACGCGGCGGTGATGATGGCTTCTACGCAATCGCGGCCCCCCGGTTTCACGAACTCCCCGCGAATTCTTCACGAGCGAGGAAGGGTGATATGTCCAGCGGAAAATGGGGGTTGTGCCGCTGCCCGGGTGCCCGGTGCGGACCTCGAGCCGATCACAGATGACGCGGAGAAGGCCGGAGCGACGGGCGGGCCGCCCCTCCCACCCAGGAGAGTGGGTCATCCAGTGGGGGGCTCTTACTGGGAGGCAGAGAGTCGGGACATGGCCTGCTGGAGGTCCGACCACACCTTCTTGCGGTTCTCCGGCGTGTAGGCCCGGAGGAGATAGGCCGGGTGAAAGGTGGGCATGACCGGGATGCCCTCGAAGTCGTGCCAGTGCCCGCGGAGGGCGCCCATGGCCTCGGAGTTGCGCAGCAGGAAGTTGGCGGCCGGCTTGCCGAGGGTGACGATGACCTTCGGCTGGATGATCCGGACCTGTTCAAGGAGATAGGGCCCGCAGCGGGAGGCCTCCTCGGGGGTGGGGGTGGCGTTCTCGGGCGGGCGGGCCTTGAGGACATTGGCGATGTAGACCTCCTCGCGGGTGAGGCCCATGGCGCCGATCATTTCGTTGAGCTTCTGGCCCGCGCGCCCGACGAAGGGGACGCCCGTGCGGTCCTCCTCGGCGCCCGGGGCCTCGCCGATGAACATGAGCCGCGCGGCGGGGGAACCATCGCCGAAGACGGTCTGCGTGTACCCCTTGGCGCGGGTGCAGTGCGGGCACTGCGCATCGTGGCGGGCGCGGAGGGCGGCGAGCAGTGCCGCGCGATCGCCGGCCCCCGGATCTGGATCCGCTGGCTCGGGAGCGAGCACGGGCTTGCGTGCGGGCAGAGGAAGGAAATCGACGCCCAGCAGTCGCGTGGTCTGCGCGTGCTGGCGCGCGACGCGACGCAGGCGGTCGGCGTCAGAAGCAGCGACGGTCGGGCTCACGCCGGGCATGAGCGCGAGTGTAGCGGGGCGGGCTGGGGGAAGAGTTCACCGCAGAGACGCGGAG
>DOJA01000025.1:0-617 GCA_003511945.1 Phycisphaerales bacterium
AAGCGCCCCCACCGGCCCCCTGAAAACGAACAGGCCCGCGTTGTCCAACGCGGGCCGGCGTGGTTGAGGTCAGGTCGAACGACTCAGTGCGAGGCGGCCTTCTGCTGCGCCGTGTAGCCGTACTTCCGCTTGAGCGGACGCACGACCAGCCCCATGCGGATCGCCTTGGCCGAGACATTCGCGCGGACGGTCTTCCCGTCGACGACGATGGACAGCTTCTGGAGGTTCGGCTTGAAGGTGCGCCGGGCGATGCCGGAGGTCTTCAGACCGAAGCCGCCGGACTTCACCGCCGCGCCGCTGCGGGTGATGCGGTTGCCGAAGGTGACCTGCTTGCCGGTAAAGTGGCACTGACGGGGCATGGCGGCGTTCCTGGTCTGGAGAGTCCGGACCCCTTCGCCCGGTGGCCCGGGGCAAGGGGGCGAGAGCATAGCAGCCCAGCCGGCGCCCAACAACCGACCCGCGGGCGTACTTCCTATGATGAGGGCTATGAGCCGCCCTTTCCAGTCGCTGGGGGGGATCCCCGCAGCGCTGTTCCTAGCCGCAGGAGCGACGATGGCCGCCCCGACCGACCATCCTCCGAACCGGCTGGCCCGCGAGACCAGCCCGTACCTGCTCCA
>DOJA01000025.1:813-1414 GCA_003511945.1 Phycisphaerales bacterium
TGGACCGGGAGGAGCGCCCGGACATCGACGACATCTACATGGCCGCCGTTCAGGCGACCACCGGGCGAGGCGGGTGGCCCATGAGCGTGTGGCTGACGCCCCCCGGCGCCCGGGGGCCGGACGACCCAGGGCTGATGCCCTTCTTCGCCGGGACCTATTTCCCCCGCGAGCCCCGCCACGGGATGCCGAGTTTCACAGCGCTGCTCGAGGGCATCTCCGACGCGTGGCGCGACAAGCGGGCCCAGGTCATCGAGCAGGGCGCCGCCGTCGCGGGCGCGGTGCGGGAGTCGCTCGCGCGGAGCGAGGCGCCGGCTCCCGTCGGACCGGAGCAGGTCGGCGCAGCACTCGCCACCCTGCTCCGCATTCACGACAGCGCTTTGGGCGGGTTCGGGCGCGCGCCCAAGTTCCCTCAGCCGGTGTACCTGGAGTTCATCCTCGACACCATCGATCGCATCGAGGACCCCGCGGTCGCGTCGTCGGCCCGCCGGGCGCTGCGCCGGACGCTGGACGCCATGGGCACGGGCGGCGTGTTCGACCAGGTGGGAGGCGGCTTTCACCGCTACAGCGTCGACGACAAGTGGCTCGTCCCGCACTTCGAGAA
>DOJA01000025.1:1481-5299 GCA_003511945.1 Phycisphaerales bacterium
AGAAGATGCTCTACGACAACGCGATGCTCGCCGCCGTCTACGCGAGGTCCTTCGCGCAGACCGGCGACGCCTTCGATGCCCGCATCGCCCGGCGAACCCTCGAGTTCGTCCTCCGCGAGATGACCCATCCCGGCGGCGCGTTCTTCTCCGCCCAGGACGCCGAGGTCAACCATCGCGAGGGGCAGAACTACCTGTGGACCGCCGATCAGCTCGTCGCCACCCTCGGCCCCGACGACGGCGCGTTCGCCTCCCGCGTTCTCGGCGTGGACCGCGGCCCCAACTTCCGCGACCCCCACCATCCGGGCGACCCGCCCCCCCCGGCGAATGTCCTCTTCCTGACCGATCGCACGGACGGGCTGGCGCAGGAGCTCGGCGTGCCGGAGCCCGAGCTGCTCGCACGCCTGGACGCGATCAATGCGCGGCTGCTCGTCGCGCGGTCCACGCGCGATCAGCCGGGGCTCGACGACAAGGTGCTCACCGCGTGGAACGGGCTGATGATCGAGGCCCTCGCCGACGCCGGTGCGTCCCTCGGTGAGCCGCGCTACCTCGAAGCCGGCGAGCGGGCGGCGGCGTTCATCCTCGCCCACCTCGTCGCGCCCGACGGTTCTCTGCGCCGCTCCTGGCGGGCCGGCGAGGCCCGCGGAGCCGCCTTCCTCGAAGACCACGCCATGCTCGCCCGGGGCCTCATCGCGCTGCACCGCGCGCGCCTCGTGCTCGGCCGGCCCCCCGCGGATCACCTGGAGGCCGCGTCGGGGATCGTCGGGCTCGCCCGCGCTCAGTTCACAGACCCCGCGCGCCCCGGCGTGTGGTTCGACACGCGCGAGGGGCAGCCGGACCTGTTCGTCCGCACCAGCGCGACCTACGACGGCGCCATCCCCAGCGGCGCGTCGGTCATGCTCCACGCGCTCATCGACCTGTACGAACTCACCGGCGAGCGACGCTGGCTGGACGAGGCGCTGGCGTCGCTCGGCGCGCTCAGCCGCGCCATCGCGGACTCGCCCATTGGTTCAGTCAACGCCACCCGGGCGCTGCTGCGTCTGCTCCGGATCGACGCGCCGGGCGTGGCAGCGGTGTCGGGCGCCCGCGCCCGTCCGGAGGTCGTGCGCGTCGAAGACTCCCCCGTCACCGTGTTCGCCCCCGGAGAGCGCCTGACGGTGACGATGGACGCCGACGCGCCGCTGCCTGTCGAACTGCGCATCGCGCCGGGGTTCCACATCGCCGCGTCGGATCCGGGGATCGAGGGGCTCGCCGGGCTGAGCGTCCGCGTCGAGGGCGGCAAGGGCGTCGAGGTGCGTGCTGCGTTCCCGCCCGGCACGCCCTACGAGGGTGAAGCGCTGCCCGAAGAAGAACGCGGACGCCTGCTGGTCTACACCGGCAGCGTCCGCGTCGAGCTGCTGCTGCGCCGGACGCCCGAACCCTGGTCCGGGCGCCCGATCGTGGTCATCACCTTTCAACCCTGCGACGAGAGCGCGTGCTTCCAGCCGATCTCCGTCGAGCTGGATGTTGCTCTCGACCCGGGGTGAACTCGCGCGTCGGCGCGTTCACAGCAAGACTCGGAGAAGGCCGGAGCGACAGGCGGGACGCCTGTCCCACCAGCGGCGGTGGGTCATTCTGCGGGCGTCGCTCAGTGGTGCGGCTTGGGGTTCCCCGCGGGGGCCGGGGCCGGCGCGTGCGCGGGAGCCGGAGCCGGCGTGCGGGCCGGAGCGGCGCCGTGATCGTCGTCGTGCGCCTCGGCGTGCGCCGGGGCGTTGCCGATCATCTCCTCCGCCTGGCGCGGCGGGGGCACATGCATCGCGCGCTCCTCCGCCCCGGGCTTCTCGAAGGTCGCCAGGGAGAGGATGCGCTCCTGGTAGGGGTGCTCGCCCATGAAGCGCACCTTGCCGGTGGCGATGTCGTACACGGCGCCGACGATCTTCAGCGAGCCCTTGGTCAGCAGCCCGCGGACCTCCTCGCTGCCGGAGATCACATCGTCGATCGACTGCCACACATTGGCTTCAACCGCGGCGTTGATGAGGTCGTGCCCGGTCAGCTCGGGGCGGTTTCGCTTCACGAACTCGACCGCGGGGATGATGTTGTCGACCAGCCCGGGGATCGACCCGTGCACCTCGGCGCCCTCCGCGACCGCCTTGACGGCGCCGCAGGCGGTGTGGCCCATGACGACGAGCAGGGGCGTGTGCAGGTGGCCCACGCCGTACTCGATGGTGCCGACCTCGTCGGTGTCCGCGACATTGCCCGCGACGCGGACAACGAACAGGTCGCCGATGCCGGCATCGAAGATGTGCTCGAGCGGGACGCGCGAGTCGGCGCAGGAGAGGATGGTCACGAAGGGGTTCTGGCCCTTCTCCGCGGTCTCGCGGATCCGCTGGGGGGTGACATTGGGGGCCGTCCGCGCGTTGGAGAAGAAGCGGGTGTTGCCCACGCGGAGGTTCTGCAGGGCCTGGTCGGCGCTGGGCGCCGTCGGAGTGGTCGGCGCGGGACCGGGCCGGTGGGCCGACATGGGGGCCGCGTGCTGAGGGGCGGCCGGGGAATGGCCCGATCCACCGCCCCCGCCGGCGAGCGCGGAGGGAACAAGCAGGCAGGAGCCGGCGATGACCAGGTGCAGCGGACGGTTGGCGCTCATGGACGACCTCCGTGGGGGGTGAGTGAACCACCACATCGGACGCCGGCGCGCGGGCGCGCATCGATAACCGGCCCGGACTCCAGGAATGTGTCCTGCCCGCGTCGAGCGCCGGGGAGGAAGCCCCCACTCCAAGGGTCAGAGCAGCCCGGCCTGCCTGAGGTCCGCGACGGGCTCATCGAACGAGCACGAGCCGAAGGAGACCGCGAAGGACTCGCGCACTCGGGCCAGGCGCGCGTTGTCGATCCGCCGGTCGCGCCAGGTGACGCCGGCGCCAGTGAAGACGAAGGCGCCCGGTCGGCGCTCCTCCAGCACATCGGCGCTCTCGGACTCGTTCACCGCGCCGGTCTTGAGCAGAGCGGCGGCGATGAACACATTCAGGAATCCGAACATCACCCCGCGCGGGCAGTTGGGCTCGTAGGTCAGCGGGTACTCGGCGCGCATCGGGTGGTGCAGCCCCGCGGTGGCCTTGAAGGGCACATCCGCCGCGGCGCAGGCGCTCAGGAACCGGGCCACCGCCTTGGGCGCGGGGATCATCTCGGGCGTCACGCCCCCGGTGCGGACCTTCGCCCGCGCCCCGGTGCCCGCCATGGCGGCGACCAGCCCGCGCACATCGCCCGTGATCGGGATCTCGAAGTAGGGCTCGAGCTGCTCGGGCACGACGCGCATCGCCAGGTCGATCTCCCGGGCCGACGACGCCTTCACCTCGATCGCGTCGATCACGATCCCGCCCCCCCCGGTGGGCGTCAGCAGCTCGTCGTCGTGCTCGGGATCGCCCTGGGGGTCCGCGCCGATCGACTCGCCCGCGTGCGTCCGGTTGAACTCAAAGACCCGCTCGATGTCGAGATCGAGGTCTTCACCCACGATGGCGCTCAGGCGCCAGGGCTCGACATAGTCCTCGGCCGAGGGCTTCGGGCCGCCCCCGATCGCCTCGATGGCCCGCGCGAGCTCCGGGAGGCGGGCGACGGGCACGATGAGGCGCCCCAGCATCCACGACAGGTCGCCCGAGGCGTACCGCGCCCAGTTCTGCAGCGTGGTGCGCATGTCGAGCGCCGCGGGCGGGAACAGCCCGGCGTAGTCAACCAGCGAGGTCATCAGGATGCGCAGCGGGGCGTGCATGGCGGGGCGGACCGAGAACCGCTCACGGAATGACTCGAAGAGGGGCGGGAGAGACGGGCGGGCCGCCCGTCCCACCGAGAAG
>DOJA01000025.1:5371-5777 GCA_003511945.1 Phycisphaerales bacterium
GCCGCCCGTCCCACCGAGAAGGGAAGGACACTCTGCGCGGGGCTCTCAGCCCACGCCATGCTAGCGTCGGCGCGGCGTCGAGGTTCCGCCGGGCGCGGTCGGGTACGCTTCCCCCGCGCATGAACCCCGCGACGACCCGAGCCCCGGCGACAAGGACGAGGTCGCTGCTCGTCGTCGAGCAGGGCTTCCTCAAGCCGCGCAAGGGGAAGGTCGTTCACGGCGTCGAGCTCTTCCGGCTCCACCTGATGCGCCAGCTGATCGACCGGGGGGTGCAGGTCACGGTGGTCGCCGAGCGATCGTGGAGAGCGACGATCGAGGCCGCGCTCGGGGCGGGGCGCGCCTCGCTGGTTCTGGCGCCGCCCGTGGCGGGCGTGCCCGGGGCGGGCATGATCGGCGTGACGCGGGT
>DOJA01000025.1:5860-6491 GCA_003511945.1 Phycisphaerales bacterium
GTCCTGTTCGGCAACGCGCGCCTGGGGCTGGTGCCCGCGATGCACTACGCCGCCTGGACCGAGATGGGACGGCGCCTCCTGCTCTTTGCGCACCGCGACCCGGGGGCCAACTTCCTCGACGCCGTCGGGACGGTCTCGTTCGATACTGTCGCCAACAGCGAGTGGGTCGCGTCGTGGTACCGCGGGCAGACGAGCGGGCGCGTCGGCGTGTTCTACGGGCTGGCCAACGCCGATCGCTTCTACCCCTCGCCGGATCGCGCCGGGCGCGCGGACACCCTCGTCCACTTCGTGCTGCTGGGGCGGCTGCCCAACATCAGCAAGGGGGTGGAGAAGGCGATCGCCGCGCTGAACATGCTGCCCGACGAGGTCCGCGCCCGCTGCCGCCTGCACCTGGCCTCCTACCGCGACCCGCCCGACTTCGGCGATCCGTGCATCGTCGGGCACCGATGGATGGACGCTGACCGCGTCCCGCAGTTCCTGCGCACAATGGACGCGATGCTCGCGGTCTCCACGCACGAGACCTTCAGCCAGGCGATCGTGCAGGGGATGCTGACGGGGCTGCCGATCGTGTCGAGCGCGATCCCGGTCTATGTGGAGAAGATCGATCCGGAGGCGGGCGGCGCGGGGGGCG
>DOJA01000025.1:6525-6679 GCA_003511945.1 Phycisphaerales bacterium
GAGGCGCTCGCGCTCGACGCCGACCTGCGCCGTCGCCTGGGCGAGGAAGGACGCCGGGTCGCGCTCGAGCGGTTCGTGTGGGACACCGACCGGTTCGTCCGCGAGCACCTGTTTCCGGAGTAAATCACGACAGGAGTTCACCACAGAGAGCACA
>DOJA01000025.1:6719-11295 GCA_003511945.1 Phycisphaerales bacterium
AGAGAGCACAGAGAGCACAGAGGTTGGGAAGGTGTCAAGCGCGGGAAAGACCGGCCTTGTCCGGGCCCTTTTCCGAACCCATCAGTCCTGCCTCTCTCTGTGTTCTCTGTGCTCTCTGTGGTGAACCCCCGTGGTGAACCCATCACGCCGACGCCGGCGCTTCGGTCAGCAGGTCGGCGAGGCGGCGCTGAGGGCGCTGCTTCCATGAGCCGCGGTGGTAGGCGTCGGAAGCAAGGATCGGGAAGAGGGCGGAGAGCTCGCCGAAGACCATCTGCTCGTGGACGACATCGACCTTGCCCCACGAGCACGCCTCGCGGAGCGTCGAGCCCGAGAGGGCGCCGTCGCGCGAGTCGGCGACCGTCATCTGGATGGCGTACTTGTGCATCGAGACATTCCCGTGCCCGGCGCCGGGGTCCTCGAGCAGCTCGGCGGCGACGACGATGTCCTGCGCGAAGTTCTTCGGGACGCCCCCGCCCAGCATCAGCAGCCCGGTGTCCTTGGTCGCCAGCTTGATCTGCGTCAGCTCGCGGAAGTCCTTGCCGGAATCGAACGCCACCTGGCCCTTGCCCGAACGCATCCGCTCGACCTGGTGGAGCACGATGCCGAACCCGGCGGAGCAGTCGCTGAACGCGGGCACGAAGATCGGCACCCGGCGCTCATGGGCGGTGCGCACGATGGAGCGGTTCCGCGGGTGGTGGGCGGCGAGGTGCGCCCCCATGGCGTCGATCAGCTCGCGGCTCGAGTACGCGCCGGGCTCCACCGTGTCGAAGATCCGCTTGGTGGTCTCGTCGCAGGCGCGGAGCTGCTCCTCGTCGATGTAGGTGTCGTAGATGCGGTCGATCATGAGCTCCCGCAGGGTGGGGTCGTCGACGGGCGGCGCCTCGGGCGAGCCCGGGGCGGCGTAGTGGCTGAAGCCCAGCCCCTCGAAGAAGTCCTGGTCGACGATGTTGGCCCCGGTCGAGACGATCGCGTCGACCGCGTTGCACTCCAGAAGCGCGATGATCGCCTCCTTGAGCCCCGCGGAGACGAGCGAGCCCGCGAGCGTCAGGATGACCGCGCAGTCCCGGTCGGCGAGCATCGCGTCGTAGATGTCGCAGGCGTTCGCCAGCGTCCGGGCCGAGTAGGCCATGGAGCGGTACGACGCGACCACCGGGCGGGCGTCGAAGGACCTGATGTCGATGTGCTTGATGGGGTTCGCGAGCAGCTGCTCGCGGGTCCAGGCGGGTGTGGTCATGAGTTGATGCTCCGAAGGGTTCTCGCACGACGGCGCCGGATCGATGGTTCAAATCCACCCCCACCGCAACCCGACGGGAGAGCGGAGTCTAGAACAAGGCACGCGGCACGGAAAGTGAGACCGACTCGACCGACCCGACCGCCGCTCATCCGGAGCGGCCTGCAGGCCACGGAAGGACGGAATCCGCATGTTCAGACGCTGTGTGCTGTCGTTGTGCTCCTCGGTCGGGATCTGCATCCAGCCCCAACCCGCGCTCGCGCAACCGTCGGTCACCCCTCGGGCGCTGATCGAGCAGGCCGCCGGCGCGGTCGGGCGGCTGGAGTCGATCCCCCCGGAGTTTGTGCTGGAGTGGACCGCGAAGGGAGTCCTCAATCAGAGCGCCGAGCATCAGGGACGCCACCCGGCGACGAACGAGTTCACGCCGTTCACGGAAGCCGGGATGCTCGACCCCGAGCGCAGAACTGTATCGATCGAGTACCACGAGCAGCGCCTCGACGGGTCCTGGGAGCACGCCCGGGAGACCGCGACCTACCCCGATCGATGGGGCATCACGGGCGTCGGAGAGCACTGGTCCGTGCACTTTGAGTCGCCTCGATTCGAGGCCGAGAAGTGGCGCCGCATGGTGCGCCGATTCCCGGTGGCCCTGATGAGCGAACTCATCGAGCAGGCGCCGGCATTCTCTGTCGTGACCGAAGCGCCCGGTTCGGTCCATCTCAGAGGAGTGCTCAGCACGGGCGAGACGGCCACCGTCGAAATCTCCACGACGGGCGCCCATCTGCTGAGCATCCGGTACCAGACCGACATTCCGACCCTCGGACTGGTCGGCGTGGTGTGGCGTTTCAGCGACTACCGCCCGCTGCGGCCCGACATCCAGTTTCCCTTCCGCTATGAAGTCGAGGTCGATGGCCGCCCGTACATCCGTATGGAGTCGGAGCAGGCCAGTCTCGTCCGCAGAGAGGAGAGCCGCCTAGTCGCCGATGCATCCCGTCAGCCGTTGGGCGAGCCCCGCGCGGCACCCGCGAACTTCTTCGATCCCAGCCGTTCCGCCCGTGTCTCCACCGAACGGCCCGGCGTGTTCCTGTTGACCAGTCTCAGGACCGGGTTTCATGTGCTGTTCATCGAACTCCAAGACCGGGTGATCGCCATCGACGCGCCGGCGGGGTACCCGCTGCTTCGAGAGATCCCGGCCGGCGATGCCGCTCCGGGCGTCGATCCCGGCGCCCTCACCCGTCGTTACATCCAGCTCATCCGCGAGACCGTGCCGGACAAACCGATCGGCGCCGTGATCCTGACCCACTTCCACAGCGACCACGCCGGCGGGCTGCGCGAGTTTGTCGCGGCTGGAGCCGAAGTCATCGCCTCCGTGCGTGCGAGGGAGAGCGTGGAGCGCCTGATCAACGGCCCGACCGCCGCAGGAGATGAACTCTCGACTCACCCCAGGCCGCTGAGGTTCCGGGGCGTCGAGGACCGGCTGACCATCGACGATCCCGTGAATCCGATCGAGGTCCTGGCCATGCCCGGGAATCCTCACTCGGAGGACCTGTTGGCGGTACACCTGCCCTCGTGCAACGCGGTGTATGCGGCCGACCTGATCTACCCGACGCCCGACGCGGCGGAGTTCCCGTCACCGGCCCACAGCGTCACCGCCCGGTACTTCCTTTCCTGGCTCGAATCGATGCGCATCGACCCCGAGATCGTGTACTCCTCGCACGGATCCCCGCGAGCGGGGCGGGAGCACATCGCGTCGCTGCGCCGGCTGCGCGTACCCTGAAAGGGACGCCCCTCACTCCTCCAGGTAGGTGTAGCCGTCCAGCCCGGTCTCGTAGAACTTCAGCAGGGCGCTGGCCTCGGGGACCGTGAGCTTCTTGGCCTTGACCGCCCGCTCGATGTCCTTGCGCATGTCCCGGCGGAGGTCGGTGTGGTCGATCTGGACATACGACAGCACCTTGGCCACCGTGTCGCCCTGGATGACCTCGTCGATCGAGACCTCGCCGTCGTCGTCGACGCTCACATGCACCGCGTGGGTGTCGCCCAGCAGGTTGTGCAGGTCGCCCAGGATCTCCTGGTACGCGCCGACGAGGAACGCCGCCAGGTAGTAGCGCTCGCCCTCCTTGAAGGGGTGCAGTTCGAGGGTCTTCTTGATGACCCGCCGGTCGACGAACTGGTCGATCTTGCCGTCGGAATCGCAGGTGATGTCGGCGAGCACCGCGCGCCGAACGGGCTCTTCGTTGAGCCGGTGGACCGGGCAGATGGGGAACAGCTGGTCGATGGCCCAGGAATCGGGCATCGACTGGAACAGCGAGAAGTTGCAGAAGTAATGGTCGCTCAGGATGGTGGGCAGGGCCTCGAACTCCTCGGGCAGTTCGCCCTTGCGCGAGGCCTTGTCGAGGATCTGGCGCCCGATCGACCAGAACAGGCGCTCCGCCACGGCCCGCAGCGGGAGCGAGAGATAGCCCAGCGAGAACAGACTCATCGCCTCGTCCCGCGCCTGCATCGCGTCGTGGTAGGCCTCGAGCAGGTTGCGGTCGGTGATGTTCTGGTTGGTCGTCAGCAGGTCGATGATCGGCTGGGGGACATCCTCGTTGTCCGACGCGGCCGTGGCGGCCTCCAGCTCGTCGGGCACCTGCGGCGCGTCGAAGGACGAGACGCCCAGCACATCGAAGACCAGCACGCTGGAGTACGCGACCATGGCCCGCCCGGACTCGGAGATGATCCGCGGATGGGGGACGCCGGCCTCGTCGCAGACGCTCTTGATGCGGTAGACGACATCCGCGGCGTACTCGGGGATGGTGTAGTTCATGGACGACTCGAAGGCGGTCTGCGAGCCGTCGTAGTCGACGCCCAGGCCTCCCCCGATGTCGATGGTGGTCATGTCGGCGCCGAGGCGCCGGAGTTCGCAGTAGATGTGGGCCAGTTCGTTGATGGCGTTCTTGAGGTTGCGGATGTCGCAGATCTGGCTGCCGATGTGGAAGTGGACCATCTTGAGGCAGTCGGCCATGGAGTGCTTCTTGAGGTACTCCAGCGCCTGCAGGACTTCGTAGATGAAGAGCCCGAACTTGCTCCGCGCCCCGCCGCTGCCCTCCCAGCGCCCCGCGCCGCGGGCGCTGAGCTTGGCGCGCACCCCGATGATGGGGCGGACATCGTAGCGCTTGGCGTGCTCGACGAGCATCGTCAGTTCCGAGAACTTCTCGACCACCGGGATGATGTGCCGCCCCAGCTTCGTCGCCAGCACCACGGTCTCGAGGAACTCCGAGTCCTTGAACCCGTTGCACACGATGGGCATGCCCGGGTGCTCGGCGGTGAGCCCCAGCACCGCGAGCAGCTCGGGCTTCGAGCCGGCCT
>DOJA01000025.1:11456-11905 GCA_003511945.1 Phycisphaerales bacterium
TGCTGGTTCACCTTGATCGGGTAGACGCAGCAGTACTCGCCCTGGTAGCCCTCCTGGCTGATGGCGGCGTGGAAGGCGCCGTGGATCTCCTTCAGCCGGTGCTCGAGGATGCCCCCGAACCGCAGCAGCACCGGTGTGGTGAGGTCGCGCTCGCGGAGCCCCTCGACAAGGTCGAACAGGTCAATCGAGCGCGCGGGGTTCTTGTCGGGCATCACGGTGAGGCGCCCGAGGTCGTTCGCCCCGAAGTAGCCCTTGCCCCAGTCCGGCAGCCCGTAGAGACGCGCCGAGTCCTCGCTGGACCATCGGCCGTGGAGGAACTCGGTCCGGGCGCGCGAGACTGGGATCGTGGTCATCAGCACCTGCCTTGCAACTTGATGAGCGAGCGTGTCGGAGCGATCACGCGCCCGCGGCCGGGGCCGATGGCGTCGATCGCAAACAATCCCCCCCCC
>DOJA01000130.1:0-163 GCA_003511945.1 Phycisphaerales bacterium
CCCACACTCCCCCCCGCGCTGCCCCCACGCCCGCCTCCGCCCCGCACGGGCGTGCGACAGCCCCGGTCCCCGGTATAGTCTTTTCCCCCGCCGGGTCCACGCGGCGGGCCGATCGGGCGTGTACCGAAGTGGTCAAACGGGTCAGACTGTAAATCTGATGGCT
>DOJA01000130.1:288-4583 GCA_003511945.1 Phycisphaerales bacterium
CGCTGGTTCGAATCCAGCCGCGCCCACTCATCCCCCGCGTTCGGCTTGCTCCCGCAACGACGACCCACGCCTACGGTAGGGGAGTCATGCCCCTCGCGCCCCCACGCACCATCCCACGCCGCGCGGGCTTCACCCTGATCGAACTTCTTGTCGTCGTCGCGATCATCGCCATCCTCATCGCCATCCTGCTCCCCTCACTCAGCCGCGCCCGTGCCGGAGCGTTGGCGACTTCCTGCGCCAGCAATCTTCGCCAGCTCGGCGTCGGACTCACCCAGTACCTCACCGAGTTCAGAGACAACCTTCCCCAGGTCCGCGTGGACGGCTTCGCCGGCAACCTCGTCCGAGGCAGTCAGGGCAGCAACATCGGCGCCCTCTTCGGCGGCAAGAAGGGCTCGCTCCCCTTCTTCGGCATCGACAAGATCGGCGGCGAGGGCCGCCCGCTCAACAAGTATGTCTGGGACGAGGCCATCCCCCCCGACATCTCCGCCGGCGCCGACGACTTCGAACTCCCCGTCTTCCGGTCTCCCGCCGACCGAGGCACGCGCGACCCGTTCATACCTCCCGCCATCGACACCGCCAGCACCTACGAACTCCTGGGCTCCTCGTACACCCTCAACGACCACGCCCTCGACGATTCACCGGGCGAGGAGAAGCACCCCACGCTCGTGCCCCGCGCCGGCGGGCGCCACCCGCGCATCGCCAACCCGGGACGCACCTGGGTCATGGGCAGCCACCCGATCTACAACTTCGACGACGGCGCCGACCGCGAGCAGCGCTGGTACGGCGCCGATGTCCGCGCCAACCTGCTGTTCTTTGACACCCACGCCGAGATCCTCCTCCGCGTCCCGCCGGGCATCGAGAACACCACCGAGTCCTACACCTTCCTCCCGCACCCGAAGTGGATCGAGCCACCCGCGCCCTAACAGCCCCTACAGAATGACCTCCCCTCCCCCGGTGGGACGGGCGGCCCGCCCGTCTGTCTTCACTCTCTCCGAGTCACTCTTTGACGCGCCCTGAGCGCCCCAGCGCCGGTGTTACCATCGTCCCCCATGCCCCTCAGCGAACGCACGCTCGCGACGCTCCTGGATGACATCGGCGCCAAGTCCCCGGCGCCGGGGGGCGGGGCGGTCGTTTCCATCGTAGGTTCGATCGCCGCTGCTCTTGCGCAGATGGTCGTCAACTACTCCCTCGGGCGCAAGTCGCTCGCGCTCCACGAGCCGGCGCTGCGCGACGCCCTTCATGCCCTCGTCCGCTCCCGCGCAGTTCTGCTCGAACTCGCCGAGGAGGACATGGAGGCCTACGCCGCCCTGAACGAGGTCCAGCGCCTGCCCGAGTCCGACCCTCGTCGCGCGCGCGAACTGCCGGCGCTGGCCTCCGCCGCCAGCCGCATCCCGCTCGCGGTGGTCGCCGCCTGCGCCGATCTGGTGCGCCGCTGCGAGGCGCTCGCCGACAAGACCAACCCGCACCTGCGCAGCGACCTTGCGATCGCGGCCCTGCTCAGCGAGTGCGCGGCCCGCGCCGGGCGATGGAATGTCGCCATCAACGCGCCGCTCCTGCCCGAAGACGACGCCCGTGCCCTCCTGGGCGAGGCCGATTCCCTCCTCCACACCGCCCGCGAGCGACTGGCCCGCGTCGAGGCCGCCTGCGCGCCCTGACCGCGCTCTTCCGGGGGGCGGGGCGCTTCAGCGGACCCATCCCTCGCGCCGATGATTCCGTGCGCATGGCGCTGCGCCGCACCGACATCGTTGACATCCCCGGCGTTGCCTCTCCTCCGGCCGCCTCCCCCGGCCCGGCCACCCCCGGCCCCCGCTGGCTCGGGGTCTGGTTCCGCTGCTGCCACATCTACGCTCGGCTCTACCGCAACGCCCAGGGCACGCGCTACACCGGCGCCTGCCCGCGCTGCGGCTCGTCCGTCTCCGCCAAGGTCGGCCCGGGCGGCACCTCCCAGCGGTTCTTCGAGGCCCGCTGAACCGGCGCAGCGCATCGTGCGGTGGCAATGAGCAGGCGGGCATCGCCCGTGTCCATCCGCCCAGCCCTCCCCCAGCGGGGAAGAGTGCCCGACTTCTCCCCCTCCCTTGCAAGGGGGCCAAGGGGAAGGGACACCCCGGGGCGCTGACCTCCGGGTGGCGTGCTTGTGGCTCTGCACAAGCATGGCATGGATTGGAGCCGCATGCTTGCTCCAGGCAGTAAGCATGCCACCCGTCCCCCGCGTGCCCCGTGGGATGCGGGCGCCACGACGGGGCACGACCATCGGTCGTACCCCGGCACCGGGCTCGGCTCTCAGGGCTTCCTTATTTCCTCCGCCGCCACCCGCGGACTCTCCTACACTGCGCGCATGTCACGGATGACCCAGTCGAACTACGAGATCGCCCGCGCCACGAGTGTCTGCGCCGCCACCGGGCGCCCACTGAACCCGGGCGATCCCTTCGTCGCCGCGCTCTTCGAAGCCGAAAACGACACCCTCGAGCGCCGCGACTACAGCGCCGATTCCTGGACCGATACTCCCGCGCCCCCCGGCCTCTTCGCGTACTGGCGGGGCACGGTCCCTCAGCCCGCCAGGGGCTCCGGGCTTGCGCTCCCCTTCGATTCCCTTCTGGATCTCTTCGATCAGCTCGAGTCCGCCGAGGACCCGCGCCGCGTCGCCTTCCGGTTTGTCCTGGCGCTCCTGCTCTCGCGCAAGCGCCTTCTCTCGATCGTCGGCGAGCGCCGCGCCACGCCCGATCGTCCCGGCGCGCTGCTCGTCCGCCCCCGCGGCGCCGAGCCCACCGACCCGCCCATCGAGGTCACGGACCCCGCCCTCGACGAGGCCGCGCTCGCGGGCGTCACCGAGCAGGTCGCCGAAGTGCTGAGCATCGACCCGTGACCCCGCGGCGCGCCACCACCGCCGGCGCCGTGCTCCTCGCGCTGCTCGGCGCGCTGGGCGCGTGCGAGACCAACCCCCGCCCGCGCACCGAACCCGTCGCGCCCGCCCGGCCGACGCCCGGATACGCCGAGGTCGCCGCTCTGTACAACGCCCGCGCCGCGCGGCTTTCCCGCGTCTGGGCCAGGGCCGTCGTCTCCATCGCCTTCCGCGACCAGGACGGCACGCGCCGATCCGAGCAGGGAGAGGGCCACTTCCAGTTCGTCGCCCCCGCCGACTCAGCCCTTTCCGTCGGCAAACTCGGCGAGGTCTACCTCTGGGTCGGCAGCGACGCCCACCGCTACTGGCTCCTCGAACCCCGCGACCCCAAGCGCGGCGTCGTCGGTCGGCACGAACTCCTGAACGAGTCCACGCTCGATCGACTGGGGCTCCCAGCCGCCCCGCTGGACCTCCTGCGCGTCGTCGCCGTCACACCCATGCCCGAGCAGCCCGAGCCGCCCGCGGCCGTCGCCTGGTCCTCCGATGGCGCGATGCTCGTCGTCGACCTGCCCACCCGCCGGGGAATCTGGCGCTACTGGCTCGAACCGCGCGACATGCTGCCCCAGGTCATCGAGCTCATCGGCCCGGGCGACGAGGTCATCCTCTCCGCCTCACTCGAGCGCTACGAGCGCGTCACCCTTCGCGGCCAGGGCGGCTTCTTCCCCCTCATGCCCTCCCGCGTCCGCCTGACCCACCACGAGTCCGGATCCACTCTCTCCCTGACCCTCCAGGCCCTCTCCGACGGCGGCGAGTCCCGCCTCACCCGCGAGGCGTTCGACCTGGACGCCCTCGTCGCGCTGTTCAACATCATCGACCTCCGCGACGCCGACGCGCCCACAACCGCCCCGCGGGCCTCGGCGCCATGACCGGCCGCGCCTTCTTCGCGCGCGGCGCCGCGCTGGCGACGCTCGTCTTCCTGCTGTTCGCTCCGCCGGGCTCGGGCGCCGAGTCCTTCCCCTCCGCGGCGTCCCCGAAGTTCGGCTGGTTCGTCGTCCCTTTCGCCGACCGCGGCGGGCTGCTGCACATCGTCCCTGCCGACGCTCCCCCGGGCACCGTTCGTCGCTCCTTGCCTCTCGCCGACCGGCCCACCGTCATGGGCGCCGGCGGGGGTGGGGTGGCGGCCTCCGACCTGGTGCTCGTCTTTCCCCCGATCGACCCGAACGCCGCCGACCCCGTGCGCCAGGTCCGGCGCGTCTCCGCCCGGGGCTCCGCGCGGGCCGACCTGCCGACGGTCAGCGCGCCCGTTGCGCTCGCCCCGCTCCTCGGAACGCACGAACCGGTCGGCGTGGTGCTCGCGCGCGAAGGCCCGCTCGCGCTGTGCCGCGATGAAGCTGGGCGCTTCTCCCTGCTGAGCGCCGGCCCGTCGCGTTGGACCGAGGACCCCGCCCCCCCCGCT
>DOJA01000359.1 GCA_003511945.1 Phycisphaerales bacterium
GGGGGGTCTATCGGGGGGGTCTATCGGGGGGCGCCGGCGGTGAGGCGCTGGCGGGCGTCGCTCACGCGCTGCCTGGCGGTCTCTGTGGGTGGGCGGCGCTGGGCGAGGCGGTCGAAGCGGTCCATGAGGAGCCGCATCTCGCCCGCGACGCTGGAGTCCGGGAGGCGCGGGGTCAGCGCGGCGATGAGCCCGGCGACGAGGTCGCTGTTCTCCGGCGCCAGCGAGATGGCGTCGCGGTACACGGGCTCGGCGTCGGCGGCGAGCCCGGCGACGAGGAGCGCGTGGCCCAGGGTGTCGAGGAAGTTGGCCTGCATGGCGCCGTCGGCGCCCTGTTCGCGGACGAGGGCCAGCGCGCTGCGGCTCATCTCGATGGCTTCGCCGCTCTCGGGGCGGGTGCGGCTGAGGAGGTAGGCGAGGTTGTTCATGATGACGGGCTGGTTGGGATCGGCCTTGAGGATGGCGCGGTACTGGGCCTCGGCTGCCGGGAGGTCTCCCAGCTGGTCGTGGGCGGTGGCCAGGACCCGGGCGGCGGCGACGCTCCGCGCAGGGTCGCCCTGGAGCGGGGTGAGCACTTCGATGGCCTTGCGGTAGTCACCCTCCGCGCGGGTGACGACGGCGAGGTCGAACCACGCCTTGCCCAGTTCCAGGCGGCTGTCGGGGTCGGAGATGTTCACGAAGGCGGCGCTGTCGTCCAGCCAGGCGCGGGCCTTGTCGGCGTCGCGGACCAGGGGGCGGGACGCGACGAGGTAGGCGATGCCCCACGCGGCGGGCCTGGCGGCGCCGCCCTTGAGCAGGGCGCGGGCGTCGTCCACGCGGCCGAGTGAAGTGAGCACGGAGGCGTAGAGCGAGAGCGGGGCGGGGTCGCGCTCGCCCAGCTGGGCGATGGCGGCCTTGTGGGGATCCAGGTGGCGGGCGGCGTCGGCGGGTTGCCCGGCGCTCGCGTAGAGGCGCCCGAGGGTGAGGTCGGCGTCGAGCGGGTTGAGGTGGGCGAGGTCGCGCCAGGCGCGGGCGGCGGCGATGGCCTCGGCCTGTTCGCCCGCGGCGTCGAGGGCGCGGGTGGCGAGCTCGGCCGAGCGGGGGTCGGCGGGGAGGACGCGCAGCGCGACGCGGGCAGCGCTGACGGCCTCGGCCGGCTGCTGGGCCTCAAACAGCGTGGCAACGAGGGTCTGCCACGCCGGGAAGTAGGTCGCGTGGGCGCTCGTGATGGCGCGGAGGCGCTCGATGTAGGGCGCCAGGTCGGCGCCGCCCCGGGAGGCAGGGGCGGGGCGTTCGCGGTTGGCCTGCACGAGGGCGATGGCGGCTGGATCGAGCCCGGGGGCTTCCTCGCCGGGGCGGACGCGCCCCTCGGCGGCCTGCTCGAAGAGGGTCTTGAGCTGGCGGAGCGGCTCGCTGGACGGGTGCGCGGCCAGAGCACGATTGAGAGTTTCGGCGGCGCGCTGCTCGTCGTTCTGTCGCACGAAGAAGCGGGTAAGTTCGGCCCACAGCGCCGGGTCGCTCGCGGACTCGGCGGCCTTGGTCAAGCGGCGCTCGGCGTCGAGGACGCGCCCGTGGCGCTCGTCGAAGGCGGCGCGGACCATCTCGCTCTCGGCGGGGGTCAGTCGCTTGGTCAGGGTGTCGAGCAGGGCGGCGGCCCGGGGCTCGTCGCCGGCGAAGGCGAAGAAGTCGGCGGCCTGCATCAGGGTGTTGCTGCCGGGCTCCGGCGCGGCGAGGAGGGCCTCGTATTCGCCCCGGGCTTCGGTGGCGCGGCCGCGCATGACGAGGAACTCGGCGAGCTGGAGCCGGTCGCCCTCGGCGCCCTTGGCGGCCATGGCGCGGAGGTCGCGTTCGGCCTCGGGCCACATGGCCTGGAAGACCGACTGCTGCATGCGCTGACGCCGCAGGTCGTCGGGGATGTCGGTGAAGCGGTGGAACTCGGTGAGGCGGCGCCGGGCGGCGTCGGTCTCGCCCTGGCTCTGGAGGAGGGAGATGAGGGTGGGATAGAGGGCGACCTGGTCGGGGCCGGCGTCGATGGAGCGCCCGAGACTGTCGATCGCGGCGCCCGGGTCGTTGAGGACGGTGTTGGCGTCGCCGTTGAGGGCGAGGGCGGCGGCGTTGGTGGGTTCGTCGCGGAGCAGGTCCCCCAGGAGGCGGGCGGCCTCGGCGGCGGTGGCCGGGGTGCGCTCGAAGGTCAGCAGACGCCGGGACTCGTACAGGCGCCACGCGGTGGAGCGCTCCCCCGCGAGCCCCTTCACGCGGTCGAGGGCGGGCTGGATGTTCTCGCGCGACGACCAGACGCGGTCGCTGTTCAGGAGGTCCATCTGGACCTGAAGGTCGCCCGGGTGCTCGGCGGCAAGGGCGACGAGCATGCTGACGCTCTCGGGGTCGCCCACGCGGTTGAGGAAGACGGCCAGGGCGCGCTGGTAGCCGAGCCGTTCCCCGGGCGGCGCCGCCTCGATGGCCTTGCGGAGCAGGGCGGCGCCCTCGACGGTGCGTCCCGCGGCGGCGGCGGCCATCGCGCGCGCGAAGGCGAGGTCGGCGTTCAGCGGGCCGGCGGCGCCGGCCTTGTCGATCCGGTCAACGAGGTCGGGGGCGTTGATGCGCTGCGCCAGGCGGAGCGCGTCGGCCAGGGCCGAGGGGGAGACGGGGCCGGAGTCGAGCAGGCGCTCGATGGCGCGCCGGGCGGAGTCGTTGTCGCCTGTGGCGGCCTCGACGCGGGCGCGGAGGGTTCGGATCTCCGACTGGTCAACCTTTTCGTTCTCGAGTTGGCCCAGCAGGGCGCGGACGGCGAGGGTGTTCTCGGGGCCGGCGCGCCCGGCTTCGATCAGCGCAACGCCCGTGCGGGCCAGACTCTGGACGGCGCTCAGGCGGTTGGGGAAGTAGCGGGCGGTGTCCTGGGCGAGGGCGAACGCCTGGACGGTGTCGCCGATGGAGGTGGCGGACTCGATGGCGGCGAGGCGGACCTCCAGCCAGCGGGGCTCGCTCTGGATGGCGCGCTTGTAGCGCTCGAGGGCGGCGGCGTGCTCGCCGCTGGCGGCGCGGACCTGGCCCTCGGCGAAGTCGACCAGTTCGTCGCTGAGGGACTCCGGGGCGATCAGGGCGAGGGCCTTGCGGGCCTCTTCACGCTGGCCCCGGCGGAGGGCGGCGCCGGCGTCCAGCCAGGCGAGCCAGGCGGTGGCGGTGCGGGATGAGCGGGCGCGCAGGACGGCCACGGGGTCGGAGGTGGGGGTGGAGGTGGAAGAGTCGGTGGCGGGCTTGACGGAGTCCAGGACGGCGGCGAGCCCCAGAGCGTCGTCGGAGGCGCTCTCGGGCGGGGTCACCAGCGGGCGGAGGAGCGTGCGGGCCTCTTCGAGCTGGCCGGTCTTCCAGAGCCGTTCGGCCTTGATGCGGGTGGCGAGCAGGCGCCGGTCTTCCAGGGCGATCTGCGCTTCGAGGATCGCGTCGGACTCGGAAAAGAGCCCGAGCACATCGAGATACCTGAGCACCATCGGCAGTGCTTCGGGGGTGGCGATGGTCTGGCCGGCGGCCTCGCGGGCGATGGTGCGGGCGGCCTCGTTGTCCCCCTGGACCAGGGCTACGCGGGAGCGGAGGAGGGTCATCTCGGCGCGGTCGGGGTGGGCCAGGGAGACGCCCTCGACATAGGACTTGAGTTCCTCGGGCGAGCGCCCCAGCCGGTTCATCAGGAAGATCACCGCCTCGTGGGCGCGGACATCGCCGGGGGTCTTCTCGGCAAGGGTGCGGGCGGCGGTCAGGGCCTGCTCGGAGCGCCCGAGCTGCTGGAGGGCGGCGATGCGGACGCGCAGGGCCTCAGCGTTCGCGGGGTCGATCACCAGCAGGCGGTCGGCGGTGTCCAGCGCCTCGGTGACGAACCCGACGCGGATGTAGAGGTCGAGCAGGAGCTTCAGGGGCCTCGCGTCGCCCGGCGAGAGTTCGACCGCGGGGCGGAGGAAGTTGATGGCGCTGAGGAGGTGGCGCCCGTTCTCGAGCGGGACGCGCCAGCGGCAGTCGCCCAGGGCGTAGAGCACCTTGGGGTCGGTCTTGTCGCGGGAGGCGAAGTAGTTCAGCGTGCGCATCGCCTCCTCGTGCTTGCCGGCCTCGTAGAGCCGCAGCCCCTCGGTGCGCGAGACGGCCATCTGGCGGGAGCGCTGGGCGCCGCGGATCCACCACGCGCCGCCGGCGACAAGGGCCAGGGCGAGGAGCGCGGCGGCGAGGATCAGGAAGCGCCTGGTCTGCGTGTTCATGGTGTGGGCCTCAGCCGGTCAGCACATGCTTGATGGTTCGGTAAATGATCCACAGGTCCAGCCCCCAGGACTCGTGCTGGACATATTCGAGGTCGTAGCGGATCCATTCCTGGAAGTCGGTCTCGGGCGCGCGGGTGCGCCGGATCTGCCAGAGCCCGGTGACGCCAGGGCGGACGCTCAGACGGGCCTCGCGCCACGCGGGGCAGAACTGGTTCTCCTTGTCGGGGCTGGGGCGCGGGCCGACGACGCTCATGTGCCCGAGCAGCACATTGATGAACTGGGGCAGCTCGTCGATCTGGAAGCGCCGGAGCCACTTGCCGCAGCGGAGGAGACGGGGGTCGTCCTTGATGAAGAACTGGGGGCCGTCGGCCTGGTTCTGCGCCATGAGGGTCGCCTTGATCTTCTCGGCGTCCTTGCGCATGGTGCGGAACTTGAGGCAGGGGAACTCGCGTCCGGCGAGGGTCTGGCGCCGGTGGGCGAAGAACGGGGGCCAGCCATCCTCCAGGACGATCAGCGCGATGGCCAGCGGGTAGATCGGCAGGGTGAAGCCCAGGACGAGAAGACTGAAGGCGATATCGAAGGCGCGCTTGGTGACGCGCCGGATCCGCCGCCCCCGGAAAGAGGGAATCAGGAACGGCCAGTCGGGCTGGCGGACATTCTCCCAGTCGACGGGGGTGACCAGGGCGCGGGCCTCCGGGCGGTCGGGCACGGCGGCGGGGCCGACGACGACCTCACCCGCGTCCAGTGCTCGACCCGCGCCGATCCACACGGGGGGGACGAAGCGGGCGCCGGCGCTGACTTCGGTGGTCTCGTGGAGCCAGACGCCGGGCTGGAACTCGTAGACGCCTTCGAGCACGGTGGTCTGGCGCCGGAACGACTCCAGCAAGGCCCAGAGCGCCCCGTTCTCGGCGCGGACGGAGCCGGAACGGAACAGGCGGCCGCGGACTCGGGCGGGGACGATCTGCTCGTCGCCGACGAGTCGTCGGATCTCGCGCCAACCCTCCCGGAGCGACGGGGCGGCGGCCCAGGCGGCGGCGGCGCGGGGGTCGGGGGTGACGAACGCGCGTCCCGTCGCGCGGGTGCGGGCGCGGTACTCGCGGTTGATCTTCAGGAACCGGCCGGCCTCATCGGCGACGACTTCTTCGCGGTACTCGGCGGGCTCGAGGTCCACGATGCGGAGCCGGACGACGCGGGGCGCCAGCCAGGACATCGTGCGCCGGAGGTCCTTCGGCTCGAAGAAGGCGAAGGAGCCGGGTTCGACGAGGAGGAAGAGCGACGGCCCGCGGGGGTCGAGCGCGCCGGAGCCGCGTCGGACGACATGCACAGCCCGGGCCGCCCAGAAGCGGTCGTAGAGCGCGTCGAGGTCCTGTCCCCACCACCGGCGGAGGCCCGCGGGGCGCGACTGGGGGGTCGGGGGGGCGGTGCGTCCCCTGGGCTCGACCACGCGGGCTACCACGACTCGCCCGTGGTGGCCTTCTTGCTCAGCGCCGGCTCGCTCGCGGGCTCGGAACCGGGGGCGCCGGGG
>DOJA01000042.1:0-123 GCA_003511945.1 Phycisphaerales bacterium
GGGCGGCCGGGGTGGCGCTGGTCGGGGCGTACCTGCTGGCGCAGTGGGGGCTGTTCGGCTGGCCGCGGTTCAGGCCCGCGCCGGTGGACGACTGGCTGGCCTTCGTCGCGCTCGCGGGGCTCC
>DOJA01000042.1:401-3383 GCA_003511945.1 Phycisphaerales bacterium
TGTGGCGCGCCGCGACGGCGGGGGGTTCGGTGTGGCTGATCGTGCGCCTGCGGCTCATCAACGGCTCGTGGAGCGCGGGAGAGGCGGCGCTGTGGACAGCGGGGCTCACGCTGGCGACGCTGGCGCACTGGTGGGCGGTGTCAGAGTTGTGCGAGCGCGCGGAGCGCGAGGGCGCGCGGGCGTGGCGTGCGGCGTTCCCGCTGTCGGGCGTCGTCGGGCTGGGCGCGCTGCTGATCGTGCTGGCGGGGCACTCGCTGACGGTGGGGCAGTTCGCGGGGGCGCTGTCGCTGGGCCTGCTGGGGGTGAGCGGCGCTTCGCTGGTGGGCGGGCGGCTGTCGATGGCGCGGTGCGGGGCGGCGGTGGCGGGCCTGCTGGCGCCGGTGCTCTGGATGCACGCGGCGCTGTGGACCGAACTGGGGTGGTGGTACGCGGGCGCGCCGTGGGCGATGGTGTTCGTGGGGCTGGGCGTCGATTCACTCCGCGCGGTGCGGGCCCGCCGGGGCTGGGTGCGCGGGGTGATCGTGACGCTCGCGGCGACGGCGCCGCTGCTGGCGCTCGCGGCGTGGGAGATGGTGAAGTTCGTGCGCGACGCGGGGGAGGGGTGATCCGATGAGGGCGATCGTCACCGGGATGACCGGCACGGTGGCGCCCGCCCTGGCGCGGGCGCTGCGCGGGTCGGGGTGGGAGGTCGTCGCGTGGGACCGCGCGCGGGTGGCGACGGACGATGATGGCGCGGTGCGCGGGTTCATCGAGCGCGAGCGCCCCGACTGGGTGTGCCACATCGCCACCGGCGCGCCGGAGTGGGCGGAGCGGATCGCGCGGTCGTGCGCGGCGATGGGCGTGCGGCTGCTGTGGGCGGGTTCGGTGTCGGTGTTCAGCGAACGAAACCAGGCGCCGCTCACGGTGGAGATGGCGCCGGACGCGACGGACGACTACGGGCGGTACAAGATCGAGTGCGAGGCGCGGGTGCGTCAGGCGAACCCCGGGGCGCTCGTCGCGCGGCTGGGGTGGCAGATCGGCGACGGACCGGGGTCGAACACCATGCTGGATTACTTCCACCGACGCGCGGACGCGGGGAATGTCCGGTTCGGCGCGAGCCGCGGCTGGGTGGCGTCGTGCGCGATGCTCGAGGACACGGCGCACGCCATGGCGGAGTTGATGACGAGGGGCGAGCGGGGGGTGTTGCATCTCGAGGGGAACGAAGCGGGGATGAGTCTGTTCGAGATCGCCTCGGCGCTCGCGCCGGAGCATGGCTGGGAGGTATCGGCGGACGAGGAGCCGGTGAGGGACAACCGCATGCACGATCCGCGCGTCCGGATGGCGCAGGTGGCGGAGCGGCTGGGGCGGGGCGCGCGAGGTCGGGCGGTCACTCGCTGAGCAGCACGACATCGTGCGGCTCGACAGCGAGCGCGATCTCCCGGCGCTGCATCGATGCAGCCGAGGGATGGAGTTCGAAGACCTTGATGCCGGCAGCCGAGGCGGCGCCGTCGGGCGCGCGGAGGTCGACGGTGTGCAGGGCGAGTTCGCCCAGGTAGTCCGAGTGACGGACGGTGCCGCGCACGGTCCGGGGGTGGTCGGCGACGGTCCCGGGGGCGCCGTCGGGGACGATCTTCCAGGCCTCGGGTCGGATGGAGCAGGTGACGGCGCCGGAGGCCGCGGGGCCGGGCGTTTCGGCGGCGAGGAGCGGGCCGGCCGGCGTGCTGACGGTCACTGCAGCGCCGCTGCGCGATTCGATCCGGCCCGGGATGAAGTTGGTTTCGCCCAGGAACTCGGCGACGAAGCGGGAGCGCGGGCGCAGGTAGACTTCGCGGGGCGGGCCGGCCTGGGCGATGACGCCCTGGTTCAGCACGGCGAGGGCGTCGGCCATGCTGAGGGCCTCCTTCTGATCGTGGGTGACATAGACGGTCGTGATGGCGGCCTCTTTGCAGATGCGCCGGATCTCGGCGCGCATCTCGAGGCGGAGTTTGGCGTCGAGGTTGGAGAGGGGCTCGTCGAGCAGGAGGACATCGGGCTGGACGACGAGGGCGCGGGCGAGCGCGACGCGCTGCTGCTGCCCCCCCGAGAGCTGGTTGGGCTTGCGGGCGGCGTAGGGGTCCATGCGGACAGCGGCGAGGGCCTGCTCGACGCGGCGATCTCGATCGGCGCGGGGGATGCGCCGGACCTTCAGGCCGTAGGCGACATTCTGGGCCACGGTCATGTGGGGCCAGAGGGCGTAGGACTGGAAGACCATGCCGGTGTTGCGCTTGTTGGGCGCGGTGCGGGAGATGTCGCGCCCGTTGAAGAGGATCTGACCGGCGGTGGGCTCAATGAACCCGGCGATCATGCGGAGGAGGGTGGTCTTGCCGCAGCCGGAGGGGCCGAGGAGGAAGAAGAGGTCCCCCGCGTTGACCGTCAGCGACACATCGTCGACGGCCTTGGTGAGCCCGGCGCCGAAGGACTTGTAGTGCTTGGAGATTCCCCGGATCTCGATGGTCGTGGGCATCAGGCCGGCTAGGTTACTTCGGCGGCACGCGGCGCGGGAGCGCACCGCGGCGATCCGCCGAGCGCTCTCGCGAGGGACAAGCATCAATGGCGATCAGGAGGGTTGTCCTTCTTCCTGCGGCCCGAAGGGCCAAGGCCCGTAGCCATGGGTGGAGGCCGCCGGAGGCGGCTGGAACCCGTGGGCAGAAGAGCCGGGGATGACTTTCATCCGCCCCCGCGGGGCGGGGGAGTCGGGTAGGCCGGCGCACCACGGGTTCCGATCGCCCCGCGGAGGGGTGGCCTCCACCCGTAGCATGAACCCTCGGCCCTCAGGGCCGGAACAGCGCGGCCCTTCAATAGAACCGCTCACAGAATGACTCGAATAGGGTCGGGAGTGACGGGCGGGCCGCCCGTCCCACCGAGGAGAGGAGGTCATTCTGTGAGGAGCACTGAGAGCGATTTCAGTCGAGCTGCAGCGGGATCGTCGCTCTTCCGGGCGGTCCGGGGGGGGGGGGGGGGGGG
>DOJA01000042.1:3442-5200 GCA_003511945.1 Phycisphaerales bacterium
CGTCCGGTCCTTCGCTGACGACCCGGAGCGCAGCCCTTCTGATCCCCGTGTCCTGCCTCCCAAGGCGGGCGATTCACTCGCCCGCCGCTCTACCCCTTGTTGACTCGTCTGCACGCGGAGCGTGCAGATGCAGTGCTCTAACCCTTCACGCCCTGCTGGGCCGGCGCTTCGGGCACCGGGCGCAGGGTCGGCTCGAGCCGGCGCGCATGGCTGGGGGGCACGGGGACGATGTTCCGCAACGCGCCGGTGTACTTCTCCGCCTCCATCAGGTCCCAGGACATCAGGTCCGGCTTGTTGCGGTTGGGCCCGGTGCCCTCACGGAACGAGACGACCAGCTGCTGGCCCACCGGGACATCAACGGTCCACAGCGTCTCGCCCGTGCGGGTGTCGACGAGGGAGACCGTCCAGGGCTGCCATTCCTTCGAGACATAGGTGTAGCGGTCGTCGGAATAGAACGACCCGCCCGGGCCGTAGCACCCCGCGATGGGGGCAAAGGTCAGCGCAGCGGCGAAGAGGGTGAAGGCGGTCAGTCGGCGCTCGGCCATGGGGGAGAGTCCTGGAAGGGCGGGGGTCGATGTACGATACCCCCCGGATCGGATACCCCCCCGGAACGAATACACCCCGAGATCGGGTGGTCGGCGTCCCCCGGGGGGCCGGGGGGGGCTCAAGGGGGATCATCGACCGGCGCGGGGGTGCGCCTGCAGCGCGAGAAGGGAGCGGCATGGGGACGGGCGGCGCCAGCGACGGGATCCGGGTGGGGCTGGGCTACGACCTGCACCGGCTGGAGCCGCTGGCGCCGGAGGGTCGGGGGCGTCCGTTCGTGCTGGGCGGGGTGCGGCTGGAGCACAGCCGCGGGCCGGTGTCGCACTCGGACGGCGATGCCCTGATGCACGCAGTGACCGACGCGCTGCTGGGGGCGGCGGGCCTGGCCGACATCGGGCAGTTGTTCCCCGACGACGACAGCGCGAACGAATCGCGCGATTCCGCCGAGTTCCTCCGCGCGGCGGCGGCTCGACTGGCCAGCGCGGGCTGGGCGATCGTGAATGTCGACGCGGTGGTCATCCTGCAGCGCCCGAAGATCGGCGCGCTCAAGGGGGCGATGCGGGCGAACCTGGCGCGGGCGCTGGGGGTCGAGGAATCGCGCGTGAATGTGAAGGGCAAGACGAAGGAAGAGGTCGACGCCGCCGGGCAGGGGCTGGCGGTGGAGGTGCACGCGGTGGCGCTGCTGTCGCGGGCGGAGACGGCGGCCCGGACGGGATCGGCCGGTTCGTGACGACCGCGATCCATCGTGCCGTGGAGCGCCTGCGTGCGGGCGCGCACCCGGGGTTCGTCGCGCGGCTGGAATCCGGCTGGGCGGTGATGGGCGACTCGCAGCGTTTGCGGGGGTACATGCTGCTGCTGCCGGACCCGGTGGTGGGTTCGCTCAACGACCTGACGGGCGCGGCCCGGGCGCTGTACCTGTCGGACATGGCGTGGCTGGGCGATGCAGTGATCGCGGTGTGCCGCCCCCGGCGGGTGAACTACGAGATCCTAGGCAACCTGGAGCCGGCGCTGCACGCGCATGTGATCCCGCGGTACGAGGCCGAGCCGGAGTCGGTGCGGACGAAGGCGGTGTGGCTGTACCCGCCCGAGGAGTGGAACGGGCCGCAGTGGGCGTTCGACCCCGCGCGGGACGGGGCGTTGATTGAAGAGTTGCGGAGGGCGCTCCGGGGGGCACTCCCGGGGGGCGTGAAGGGGGGCGTTCCGGGGGGCGTGAAG
>DOJA01000043.1 GCA_003511945.1 Phycisphaerales bacterium
GGCGACGTGATCGTCACCGGCACGCCCGGCGGCGTGGGCTCCGTGCGCAAGCGCTTCTTGAAGCCGGGCGAGACGATCCGCACGCAGATCGAGGGCGTGGGGACGCTCTCGAACCGCTGCGTGGCGCCGAGCGCGTGAACGCGTGACGCCGGCGGTCGTCCGCGAGCGTGACGATCCGCGCATCGCGGATTATCTCGCCGTGCGCGAGGCCGAGCTGCTCGCGCGGCGCGGGCTGTTCGTCGCGGAGAGCCGCATCGTGGTGGAGCGGCTGCTCGCTTCGCAGCGCTTCGCGGTGCGCTCGCTGCTGCTGAGCGAGACGGCGCTGGCCGCGCTGACGCCGGCGCTCGCCGCGATTCCCGGCGAGCCGCTCGTGTTCGTCGCCCCGCGCGAGCTGATCTCGTCGCTCGCAGGCTACCCAGTCCATCAGGGCTGCCTCGCGCTCGCGGAACGCGGCCCCGCGACCGCGCCCGAGGCGCTCGTCGCGGAGGCGGGCGCGGGCCTGCTCGTCGCGCTCGAGCAGCTCGGCGATCCCGACAACGTGGGCGGTGTGTTCCGCAACGCGCGCGCCTTCGGCGCGGACGGCGTCTTGCTCGCGCCGGGCGGCGCGGACCCGCTCTACCGCAAGGCGATCCGCGTCTCGATGGGTGCCGCGCTGCGTGTGCCGTTCGCGCGCGACGAGGCCTGGCCGGCCTCGCTGGACGCGCTGCGCCGTGCGGGGTTCACCGTCATCGGGCTGACCCCCGGCGCCGGCGCGATCGCCATCGACCACGCGGCAGTTGACCTCCCGCCCGCGCGTCGGGTCGCGCTCGTGCTCGGCAGCGAGGGCGACGGCCTCAGCGCGCGGGCCTTGCGGCAGTGCGACACGCTGGTGCGCATCCCGATGGCGCCGGGAGTGGACTCCCTCAACGCCTCGGCGGCGTCGGCCGTCGCGCTCCACCGGCTCGCGGTCCCGCTGGAGTAGATTCACCCCATGACCACCCCGGCTGCGCTCGACGCCCCCGCCCCTCTCGACCCGCTCGGCCAGGCCGCCGTTGAGCCGGTCGAGCGGGGGATGCTCGTCGGGCTGGGGACGGGCCGGGCGGCGGTGCGGGGCGTCCGGGCGCTGGCGGCCCGCGCGGCGTGCGAGGGGCTGCGCATCACCGCCGTCGCCACGAGCCGCTCGACCGAAGCGCTGGCGCGGGAACTGGGGCTCCGCGTCCTGGCCATGGAGGACACCGCCCGCGTCGACCTGCTCTTCGACGGGGCCGACGAGGCCGACGGCTCGCTCCGGCTCATCAAGGGGCGGGGCGGCGCCATGACGCGCGAGCGCATCGTCGCCCGGGCGGCGGCCCGGACGATCTACCTCGTGCAGCGCGAGAAGATGTCGGCGCGCCTCGGCGCGCTCGCGCCGCTGCCCATCGAGGTGATGCCCTTCGCGCGGGCCTCCGTGATCGCCCGCCTGCGCGAGTCGGGCCTCGTCCCCGTTGTCCGAACGAACGCCGACGGGACCGGGTTCGTCACCGACAACGCGAACCTGGTCCTCGACGCACCCATCCCCGCAGGCGCCGATCCCGATGCGCTCGCGCGGACGCTCGACGCGATGGCGGGCGTCATCGACCACGGGCTCTTCCTGACCGAGGCGGACGAACTGCTCATCGAAGAGGGCGAGCGGGGCCCGGTTGCGCGGCTGGAACGGACGCCGCGCCGACGCTAGTGCGTGGTCGCACGCCTCAGGCGGTCCCGGACCGCGTCCCACAGCGGGCCTTGGTCGTCCGGGCGCTGGATGGCGATGAGCGCCGGGCGGAGGTCGTCCGCCTCGTGCAGCGCCTCGTACAGCCGGGCGGCGTAGCCGGGGGCGTCGGGCGGCATCCGAATGACCCGGTGCGGGGGGGCGACAACCAGCGAGCCATCCCGGGTCAGCACGACGACGGTGGCGCCCCGGTGCGCGCCCAAGAGCGCATGAAGCCCGCCGGGCTCGACCAGGCGCGCCGGGGCGCGCGGCGCGTAGTGGCGGTCCAGCAGCCCCGGCGCCGGCAGGGGCGATTCGGGGCAGGGCACCGGCGCCGGACCTTCGTCAACCGCTCCGCCCAGCGCTGCGGCGATGTCTTCCGGCGCAATGGCCCCGCGCCGCAGCACCCGCGCCGGGCGATCCACCAGCGACACCACGGTGGACTCGATCCCCGCGCGGCAAGGCCCCCCCTCGAGCACCAGCACCTGGTCCGCTGGGAACGCCCCCCGGACCCGGGCGCTGGTGGTGGGGCTGACGGCGCCCGATGGGTTCGCGCTCGGTCCGACGATCGGCCCGCCGAACGCGCGGATCAGCGCCAGCGCGACCGGGTGATCCGGGCACCGCAGCGCCACGGTCTCGCCCCCGCCCGTGACGATGAGCGGGACTGTCGGGCCGCGGGGCACGACGATCGTCAGCGGGCCGGGCCAGAACCGCCGGGCCAGCGCCGATGCGCCGGGCGGCCACGCGCCCGCGATGCTCCGCGCCATCGCCTCGCTGTCGACATGGACGATCAGCGGGTTCCGCGCCGGGCGTCCCTTGGCCTCGAACACTCTCCGGACGGCGTGCTCGTCGCGCGCGTCGGCGCCCAGGCCGTAGACCGTCTCGGTGGGGAAGGCGACCAGCCCGCCGGCGCGGAGGCGATCGACCGCCCGCGCGATGGACGCGTCGTCCGCCCCCGCCCGGGCGTTCACCGGCGTGCGCCCGCGTCGGGCACGACGAAGCGCACGCGGTTTCGTTCGAGCGCGGTGCCGGTGGCGCGGTGGAGCTCCGCGAGGGCGATGCTGTAATCGGCCAGGGCCTGCACCTCGTCGCCCTCGGCGGCCGCCAGCGCCTCCTGGCGTCGGAACTTCAGGTCCAGGAAGTCGGGCGTGAGAGACTGGATGGTCTGCTCCTGCACGAGGAGCGTGCGCAGGTTCTCCGCCGCCGCCAGGCGCGCGGTGCGGGTCTGCTCGATGAGCCGGTAGTTCGTGCTCAGGTTCCGCAGGGCCGTGCGGACCTCCAGGGCGATGTCCTGCACCGTGCGCCGGTACCCGACGGCGGACTGCATCCGCTCCAGTTGACGCTGGCGGAACTGCGCCTCGGCGGCGCGGTTCCCGATGGGCTGCTCGAACACGGCGCCGAGCAGCAGGTCGACGAACCGGGCCGAGCCGACATCGGAGTAGGCGTCGCCGACATCGCGGTCGAGACCCTGGAACTGGGCCGCGAACGAGAGGTCCAGCAGCGGCAGGCGTGCGTTGTCCGCGACGGTCTGGCGGATCGAGGCGTCGTCGATCGACAGGATGGCGATCTGCACCTCGGGGCGATTGGCCAGCGCGGTGGTGAGCGAGTCGTACAGACTGACCGCGACCGGCGCATCCAGGGTGTTGTCGGCGGGGTCGATCAGCGCGTCGCTGCCGACGGTCAGGTCGGGGTCGTTGATGAGCGCCTTGAGCCGGTCGGACTGCTGGCGCAGTGTGTTGGTGGCGCGGATGACATTGGCGCGCCGGCGCTCGACGGTGGCCACCGCGTCGGAGAACTCCGCGGGCTTCACATCGAACGCCAGGCGGCTCTTGAGCACATCGCGCGTCTCCACGCCGCGCTCCAGGAGCCGGATGAAGATCTTCAGGTTCTGCTGCGCCTGCACCAGGTCCCAGTAGGCCCGCTCGACCTCCGTGACCGTGGCGATGAGCGTGCGACGGTACTCCTCGACCGAGCGCCGCTCGGTGTTCTGCGCCAGGCGGACCTCCGCCAGCGCGACATCCGACCCGAATCCGCGCAGCAGCGGCTGGTCGTAGGCGATGTTCAGCTCGGCCCGGTTGGAAGGGTCGGGCGAGAACTGCGTCCCGGTGTCGCGGTTGTCCAGGTAGGTCTGCCCCTGGCTGATCGACAGGTTCCCGCCGGAGGTCAGCTGCTTGCGGATCCCCGTCGTGTAGCCCACCGACTGGTTCACTCGCGACGAGGTGCCCACATTCACCCCCCCGACCTGGGGAGTGAGCTGGGGCTCGTCCACGCTGGACCACTCGACATTCCCGAAGAACACCCAGTCGAACGCCGCCCGGGCCGCGACGACCTGCGCCTCGGCGATGGCCGGGTCGATCCGCGCGCTCTGGACGCCCAGGTTGTGCTCGATCGCCCGCAGCACCGCCTGCTGGAGGGACATCCTCACCGGCAGATCGACCTCATCCGGCAGACCGGGCGACAGCGGGGGCACCCCCGGTTCGTACGCCGTCGGGCCGGCCATCCGCTCGAGCTCCTGCAGGCGCTCGGGCGGGAAGCTGAGTTCACCCGGCTGGCGCACGAGATCGACCGGCTCCGGGCGGTCGGTCGAAGGGCGGAGCTCCCGTGCCGCCGACTCGCGCACCGACTCGCGCAGCGTCTCGGTTGAGGCCTCCTGGAGCGGGCTGACGCAGCCCGCGAGAAGGATGAGCGCCGCCGCCGTTGGCACGGCGCGGTGGTAGGATGTGGGGGCACGGGTCATATGGCCCCCAGCGTACGCGCAGCGTCGTCCGCGGGTCAAAGACGCCCTTCGGCCGATGATTACAGGCGACGCTCCGCGCCCGACGGCCCTCCCATCGGCCCCGGCGCCCGCGCTCACGCCCACCACGGAAGGACCGATCGAACCATGACTCACCACACCCGCCTGGCCCGCGTTGCTCTGGGCGTCGCCCTGGGCGCCGTCGCGCCGATGCCCTCTTCGGTGTCGCCCGCGTTCGGGCAGACTTCTCCCGCTGCGGCTCCCGCGCCCGCGGGCTCCACCCGATTCGTGGTCCCCAACGCCGACGGCGCCCAGATGCGTTGCAACCCCGGGACCGCGTGGTACCCCGTCGCGACGCTGACCCGCCGGTCGGTGTTGAGAGTGGTGGGCGAGGCCGAGGGCTGGCTCCGCGTCGAGTACCCCCGCGGCGCCCCGGCCGTCGTGAAGTCCGACGAGGTGGAACTGAACCAGGCCAGGGGCACCGCGACGCTCACCCGGCGTTCCCGCCTCCGCGCCCACAACCCCGCCGACCCCGTGTTCGAGGAGTCGTTCAAGGCCATCTTCGACGACTTCCTGCTCCCGGGGGTCACGATGAAGTACCTGGGCGAACTGAAGAACCGAACCGGCGCCGTCAGCGGCCTGCTCGTCGAAGCCCCACCCGGGGCGACCGGCTTTGTCCTGGCCCGCGATGTCCGCGACGCCACCCCCGCGGAAATCGAGCAGTTCTCCTCCCAGCCCCCGTCCACCCCGGCGCCCGCTCCCGCCCCGGGGACCACCCCGGCGCCGGCGCCCGCGCAGGTGGCCCAGCAGCCCGCACCAGCCCCATCGGGCGCAACCGATCCTGCCGCCCCGGCGCCCACCGACCCGCCGACCCTCGTCCAGACACTTCCTCCCCAGCAGACGCCCGCGACCGAAGCGCCCGTCAGCGAGGCGGCCGCGCAGGAACCCCCCGCCACCCCCGGGTCCCCCGGAACCCCCGGAACCCCCGGAACCCCC
>DOJA01000044.1:0-277 GCA_003511945.1 Phycisphaerales bacterium
CAGCCCCACCGCTCCCCCAGGGCGCAGCCCCGCCCCCGCAACACGCTGAACCCGTTCCCCAATGACACGGACAGGGCGCCACCCCCGAAGGGCGCGCCCGCGCCGTCTCCCTATGCTCCCCTGCGTCCCGTTCAGAGTGACCGCTCACGCCGCGCTGCTCAAGCCCCGATGCCCGACCTCATCCTGATCGCGCTGGTCGTCCTGCTCGCCGCCGCCCTGGGGGCCGCGATCGTGCTGCTGCTGCGCAAGCGGGGCGCCGGCGCCCCGATCCAGACGG
>DOJA01000044.1:479-850 GCA_003511945.1 Phycisphaerales bacterium
CTTCGAGAAGCAGTACTTCGTCGACCTCACGCGCGTCACCGAGCGCGACATCGACGAGCCCGCGCCGGGGAGGTTCGTCCTCCGCCTCCCGCCGGTGGAGGGCTCGCTGCGCCTCACGGATGTGGAGCCATACGACATCCAGGCCGGGCGGGTGCTGGGGCTGATCGATGTGATCCAGATGAACGCGCAGACGCAGGCCGCCCTCATGCGCGCCGCCCAGGAGCAGGCCGCCGCGGTGTACACGCGCAGCGAGCCCCGCTACCTCGACGAGGCCCGGCGCAGCGTCCAGCGCCACCTGGAATCGCTCCTGGCGCTCTTTGAGGCGCAGGTCGAGGTGGTGTGGGGCGACACCCCGGCGCACCCCCCGGCGC
>DOJA01000044.1:894-3324 GCA_003511945.1 Phycisphaerales bacterium
CCCCCCGGAGCACCCCCCGGAGCGCTCCCCTGAGCGCCCGGGCGCCCCCGAGCGCATCAGCGTCGAGCGCGACCTGGAACGGCGCCTCGCCGCCCTCGCGACCGGCGCCTGAGCGCAGGCCCCGTCACTTGGACGGGCGCAGCGTCAGCCCCCGGCCCACGAACCCCTCGTCGGTCGAGTGCCACTCCACCGAGGTGTCGCCGATGTGGCGTGTGAACACCTCCGCCGGGGGCATCGAGCGCATCCAGCCGGGGATCGCCTGCTTCATTTCCTTCAGCGCGTCCTCGCGCCACTGCTTTTCTTCCGCGTCGAGCGCCGGCTCGTTGCCGAACATCTCCGCGTGACGGGCCTCGATCACCTTGTCGATGTTCTGCGCCATCCACGCCTGGAAGGCCATGGTCCGCGCGAAACTCGTGAACGAGAACCCCAGCCCCTGGCCCGCCAGCGGGCGGACCGCCGCCTTGAAATCCGCTTCGTCGGCGAGCTTCGGCGCGTCCGCCCCGCCGGCCAGGCGCATGCCGTTCTCCACCATCGGGCCCGGGCCCATCATCAGCCACCCGCCCCCGATCCCCAGCGCCACCAGGTCGGGGGGCAGCATCCCGCCCTGCGCGGGCGACCAGATCTGGTTGCCCTGGAAGTCGCGGCTCTCCAGCCCCGCCATCGGCGCCAGCGCCGCGATCGCCTGCTGCAGCGCCGCGGCGTCCTTGGCCTTGAAGGCCGCCAGGAACTTCTGGCTGTCGTGCGCGAAGGGGCGGTCGTACACCGACATCACCGACACCTCCGGCCCGATGTTGGCGAACAGCGGCCCGACCGACGCGCTGGCCATCATCACCATGCCCCCCATCTCCTGCTGCTGCTCGGGGGGGAGCGTCGCGATCACCTTGTTCACCAGCGGGAACACCCCCGCGAAGTCAAACTGCAGGTTCCACACCGACGCGGCGTCCGCCCCCACAAACGGGGCCGGCACGAACTTCGTCGCCGGGGGGTTCACCAGCGCCAGCAGGCCATCCTTCGCGGGCGTCAGCACGCCGAAGTGCTGCTCGAGCATGCCCGCGTCGGTGTCCAGGCGCACGCCCACGCCCAGCGCGGTGATGCTGCCCAGCCCCAGGGTGTCGATCATCTGGATCGCCTGCGCGAGCGTGGCCGCCTGCTCGCCCTGGGCCTCGATCTCCTTCTTCATCTGCTCGCGCCCGTTCTGCAGCAGGACCACGCCGTAGGCCGGCGCGTCCTTCACCTGACGACGGGCGCCGAGGAACTCGGCGTTGTCCGTCACGCTGGGGCGATCCTCCCCCTCGATCTGCGCCTGCGTGTCGACCAGCGTCTCCACGCGCGACGAGGCCAGCAGGTAGGCGCCCACACGGGCGTAGTGCATCTCCTCCAGCGCGTCGGCGTTGAGCCCCGCCTGCTCGAGCATGTCCTCGGCCCCCTCCATGGCCTCGTCCTCGAACCCTTCCTCATCTTCCGGGGGCTTGACGAAGGAGAAGGTCCAGTACTCCAGCCCGTCCTGCTCGCCCTCCTTGAGGTTGATCTTGTTCTGCTTCTGCGCGTTCTCCAGCGCGCGGACCACGCTGTCGTGCATGGCCTGGGAATCTTCGCCGAAGTCCGCCAGCATCAGCACCGCGAGGTCGGCGTCCGCCCCCGCGCCGACCGCCCACGCCGAGAAGCCCGCCGCCCCGGAGGGCCACTTCAGGTCGTCTTCCTTGAGGTCCAGCGAGTCGAGCGTGGACTTGAGTTCGGGGGCGAGGTCCTTCGTGGCCTCCTGCACCCACTTCTGGATCGCCGGGTCCTCCCACAGCGACTTGAAGCCGGTGCGATCGAAGGCCGCCTTCATCGCCGGGACATCATCGATCCCCGCGACCGCGAGGGCTCCCGGGGGCGTGACATCCGCGATGGTCACCTTCCGCGCCGCCGCCGAAGCGCCCGCCGCGCCGACCACCATCGCCAGCGTGAACGCCGCCGCACCAGACCAGTTCAGAACGCGACGCATGAGAGGACTCTCCGTATGAAGTGTCTCGCCCTCGGGCCGACGCCCGCGGCGAACGATCGACCCCAGAAGCCGCCGGAGTCTACACAGCCCGGCAGCCGCCCTTCGCTGAGCCGGTCACCAGGGCAGCCGGCGGGCCAGGATCTCGACGATGACGAAGGTCAGTGCCGCGAGCCCCACCATCCCCAGCACGATCTGCACCGTCATCACCGACACCGCCCGCCAGAACCGTGACAGGTCCGCCAGACGCACCGCCTTGTACGACACCGAGATCCCCAGCGCGAGCGGCATCAGCGTCAGCCACCACCACGCGTGCAGATCCAGGGGCGTCAGGAACGGGGTGTACGCGACCAGCAGCGCCATCACCCGCTCGCCCGGCCGCTCGAAGACGTGCATCTTCTGGAAGATGGAAACGCGATCGATGCCCGCGTTGGTGCGCGAGTCGG
>DOJA01000344.1:0-274 GCA_003511945.1 Phycisphaerales bacterium
CCTCGCCCAGTTCCTTGACGATGTCCTCGAACCGCTTGAAGGCGGTCTCCTTGTGGATGATCTCGCGTCCCTTGAACTGCTGGACCATCTGGACCTTGTGCCCGTCGATGAGGAACCGCCGGGCCTGCTCGACGCGGATCTCGACATCGTGCTCGAAGATCTTTTGAGAGCGTCCGAGCCGGACCTCCTTCATCTCGGCCTGCTTGGTGGCGGAGCGGGCGGTGCGTTCCTTCTTCGAGGTTTCGAAGCGGAACTTGCCGTAGTCCATGATGCG
>DOJA01000344.1:322-9747 GCA_003511945.1 Phycisphaerales bacterium
ACTTGCCGTAGTCCATGATGCGACAGACCGGCGGTCGGACATCGGGCTGGATCTCGACCAGGTCGAGCCCGGCCTCCTGGGCCATGCGCATGGCGACGGCGGTCTCAACGACGCCGACCTGCTCGTTGTTCTGATCGATCAGCCGGATGGGGGTGAGCCGGATGTCGTGGTTGATCCGCTGTCTGCGGACGGGGCCGGCTTCGCGTGGGAATGGACCTCGACGGATGGGATGACTCCTTATGCGGACGGACCCGGGCCACCCGATCCCACTGCGGGACGGGGGCGAGGGGCGAGGGGAATCGAGGGGAGGCGAGCCGGGATCATGATCGGCCGCGCGGAGGCGTCGTGCGCAGACCCGACTCCTGCGCGGGGACCGCGCAGAACTGGCGGCGGGTCGGACGACGATCGGGTCGAATCAGGGGCACTCGGGCTCCGGCCATTGGTCGAGCCAGCGTGAATCGCGGGCGCAACCCCTTGTGTATACATTGCGGAGGGCCGGCGGGCAAGCGGGAATGGCGACAAAAGGCGGTGGTCAGGACAGTTCCGATCGGATGGAAGCGGCCCGCGTGGGGCCATGGAGGGGTCGATGAATTTCGGTGAAGCGCGACGGCTTGCCGGTTGGGCCGCCGAACGGAAGGTGCGGCAGGGAGGGATCGCCCCGGGTGGCGTGGCCATGAGTCTGATCGGGCTGTGCGTCTTCGGAGCGGTAACCGGGGTGAGCCGGGGCGACGGGGGGCCCGGAGAGACGCAGCGGGCGCGCCTCACCGCGATGGGCTTCGCGCCAGGATTGGAAGGACTCGAGGCGGCGCTCCGCAGCGACGATCTGACGGCCAGGGTGATGGCGCTGCGCCTGGCCGCGGCGACCGGAGAGGCCTCGGTGGTGGAGTCGGCGCGGGGGCTCCTTGGAGCGGAGGATCTGCGCCTGCGGTTCGAAGCCGCCAGTTGCATGGCGGCCCTGGGCGATCGGGCCGGGGTCGAGGTGATGGAGAGTCTGGCGGGGGTCGAGCGCCCGGTGCTGCTCGAGAACCCGCCCCTGCACTCGGTGGTGGTGGACGCGGCCAATGAGCTGGCCCTGCGCGGCGACCCGGGGTACGCGTACCAGTTGGCGCTGGTCATGGACGCGGGGAGCTGGGCCGACAAGGTGGGCGTGGCTCTCGTGCTCCGGAACTTCCGCGCCGCGGAGGACACGGATGTCGAGCTCGCCTGGCTGTCGGCGATTGATTTCATCGAATCGGCGTTCAATGACCCCGACGAGAATGTCCACGCGCTGGCCGGGCGTGTGCTCGGGGCGCTGCTGGAATCGGTGCGGGGGCAGGAGCGGATCGGGTTCCGTACGCACCAGCGCCTGATGGGGCTCAGCGAGCGGGACCTCCCCGCGCGCGCGGGTGTGACTCGGGGTTTCATCCGCTCGTTGGTCGAGGAGTTCGAAGGGCGGGTCGCGCCGGAGCCCTCGCTCCCGCCGGCGCCGCTGGACCCGGACCCGCGGACTCTGGTGTCGGAAGCGGTGCAGGAGCACTTCCAGCGGATGGAGGCCGGGGACTTCTCGCTGTTCCAGCAGGAACTTGACTTCCACGGGCGGTTCTTCGGAATGGGACGGGAAGAGTGGCGCGCGGCGATGGCCCGGGACCACCGCCCGCTGCCCGAGGGGATCACGCGGCGGTTTGTGCCGCTCTCGCACCACACTCGTCAGCCGCGCGCGAGTCGGGTCGAGCTGACCGCGATGGTTGATGTGTTGAACGACGCGACAGAACGGTGGGACCGCTACCGGTACGAGTTCGACCTGGTGTGGTTCGGCTATGGGTGGCACTTCTCGCGGATCGACCGGACGGCGCTGCCCGAGGCCGAGCAGCCGAACCGCGACCCGGAGCGGGCGTCGCCGCAGGGTGACGGCCCGTGCGCCGAGGGCGGGCGCATCGCTGAAGCGTTCATCGACGCCCTCGCTGCGGGCGACGCGGACAGGACCGAGTCGCTCCTGAGCCCCGACGGCGTCTTCATGGGCACGCTCGACCGCGCTGAACTGATCGTGCAGTTGGAGAGACGCTGGGCCGCGAGTCCGGCGAGCGGCGTTCGCATCACGCCGACCGCCTACGCGTGTCGCGAAGAAGACGGGATGCTGATGGCGGAGGTGGAGACTATTACTCGTTCGATCAGCAATCCGATCCGGTTCCGCACCCTCTACCAGCTCATCATCGAGCCGGGGCAGGGGCGGGATGGGCGGATTCGCTCGATCGAGACCAAGGTCGAGCGCCTCCCCTGACCCGGCCTGCGCGTCTCAGTGCCCCGAGCCCTGGATCTCATCCGCCAGGAAGCCCGCGTCGTAGATCTTCCGCATCGCCTCGATGATCCCGCGGCTGTCGACCGAGACGGCCCGCGCGACGGTGTCGTCGTAGGCGTACCGCGCGATCAGACTCTGGATGTTCCCGTCGAAGATGATGCCGATGAGTTCGCCCGCGCTGTTCACCGTCGGGCTGCCCGAGTTCCCGCCGATGATGTCGCAGGTCGAAACAAAGTTGTACGGCGTCGAGAGGTTCAGCGTCCCCTTCCGCTCGGACCAGCGGGGGTCGAGGCCGAACGGCTTCTCGGCGCCGCGGTCGGTGGAGCGCTGGAACACGCCGCCCATCGTGGTGTAGGCGGGGACGCTCTTGCCGCCCTCGGAGTAGCCCACGATCGGCCCGAACGACATGCGCAGCGTGAAGGTGGCGTCGGGGTACACGGAGTCCCCCTCGGCCTCGAACTTCACCTTGGCGATCTCGGCGTAGGCGGCGGTCTCGATGGCCTGCACCTCGTCCTCGAATCGCTTGCGGAGGGAGCGGTACTCCTGATCGAAGTCCGCGACGAAGCGGATGAGGGCGTCGTCGCTGCTGGCGACGGCGCTGGCGCCGCCCTCGACGAGGCGCTTGCGCTCGTCGATCTTCATGAGCCGAGACCCGCGAATCAGGGCGGCGGCCCGCTCGACGGGCGACTGGCCCGCCAGGGCGCGGAGGACCATCGGGTGGTCTCCGCCGTAGATGCGGGCGAAGTTGGTCAGCGCGCTCGCGAGGCGGTCGGCCTCGAGTTCGGGATAGATGGGTGCGTCGGAGTACAGCCCGAGGTAGAGGGAAGGAAGGGCGGTGTCGCGGAACTCGCGGAGCCGCTCGGTGCTGGGCTTGGGGAGTTCCGCGCTCAACTGGTAGATGGTGTGGGCCGCGCCCGCGAGCCCGCCGCCGACGAGGGCGCCGATGGCGGAGCGCTGGTAGAAGATCTCGCGGTGGGTGTCCTGGGCGACCGCGATGCGGTCCCAGGGGCACATGCTGGCGTCCGGGGCGTTGAGGCGGTCGTGGAGGCGCTGGTCGTAGGCCCGTCGCGCCTCGAAGAGCGCCGGGTTGAGCAGGGCCTGGAGTTCGCCGGTGCGGGACTTGCGCTGGTTGGCTACGCCGTGCAGGTCGTCCTTGCCGATGCGGTTGAACTCTTCGCTGCGGGTGGTGAAGGTCTGGAGCTCGATCTCACGGCGCGCGCTGCGGTCGAGGGAGTAAGGCAGAGCGACATCCCGCTGGAACGCCATGTGATCGGCGGTGAAGAGCCGGTTGGTCCGTCCCGGATGGCCGAAGACGAGGGCGAGGTCGCCCTCCTTGGAGCCGTTCTTGCTCCAGGCGAGATGGTGCTCGGGCTTGTAGGGCTGGCCGTCCTCGTAGACGCGGAAGAACGAGACATCGAGGCAGTGGCGGGGGAACTCGAAGTTGTCGACATCGCCGCCGAACGAGGCCATCTGCTCGTCGGGGGCGAAGACGAGGCGAACATCCGTGAACCGCTTGAAGCGGTAAAGGTGGTAGGCCCCGCCCTGGTACAGGGTCACGACCTGACAGTCGAGGCCGGTGGCGTCCTCCTGCTCCTTCTCGATGCGCGCCATCTCGGTGCGCCGGGCGACATTGGCCTCGGCGACGGGCTTGCCCGCGGCGGCGGCGGTCACGCGCTCGGTGACATCCTCGATCGACCACAGGACATTGAGTTCAAGCTCCGGGCACTTCAGTTCCTCGGCGCGGGTGCGGGCGAGGAAGCCGGTGGCCAGGAGGTCCTTCCCGGGGGCGCTGAGCTGGGCGATCATCTCGGACCCGACATGGTGGTTGGTCATGACCAGCCCGTCGGCGGAGACGAAGGAGCCCGACCCGCCGTTGTTGAAGCGGACGGCGCTCTTCTGCTGGTGCTCGAGCCACTGGGGCGTAGGCGCGAACCCGTGCTTCTTGAGGAGGTCCATCGGTGGCTTGTTGGGCAGCCACATGCCCTCCTCGCCCCGGGCGATGCCGGCGGCGCCGGCCGAGAGTGAGAGGGTCGCCAGGAGGACCGCGGCACGAGCCCGCACGCCGAGAGCACGGAGAGTGTTCATGGCAAGAGCGTACCGCGCCGACGGGGCCGGGTTGTGCCAAAAAAAGGAGGGCGGGCCGGCCCGGAACAGAGGCCGACCCGCCGCGCACTGGTTGGCGGATTCTCGATCTGGAACCAGGCGATTGCTCGTTCAGCCCCGGCGACGGACCCCCGCCAGCCCCAGCAGCCCGATCGCGCCCATCAGCCCGGCGGTGGGGAGCGGGATGGGCTTGCCCAGGAACAGGAAGTCGCGGGTGCTCGACAGCCCCCGTCCATCGCTCGACATCACCCACCCGTGACCGACCCAGTAGCCCTGGCCAAACTCGGGATGGCCGGCGAGGCGGTGGTCGTCCTGCTTGAAGTAGAACGAGTTGCCCTTGCCGTCTCCCTTGTCCGAGAACGACCAGGTGGTCCCGGCGGCGACATCCGCGTTGCCCAGGGAGACCAGCGAGCCGTTATTGGCCGAGTCGGTGCCGGTGACCTTCCACCCGGTGCCGTGCGCGGCCACATTCTGGGTGTAGGTGAAGTCGAGCTTGTAGAGCCCGGCGCCGAAGCTGACGGAGGCGCCGTTGTCCTTCCCGCCGTAGACCTTGCCGACGATACGGATCGTCTTGGCATTGGTCATGGTGTCGGTGGAGACGATGAGTCGCATGCTGGCGCCGTTCTCCTCGAAGGAGAAGCTGGTGGACCCGCCAGGCCCGCCGACGCTCTTGAAGAGGTCGTCGTAGCGCAGCCCGTAGGGCGGCGGGTTGATGTTCCCGTCCGGGTGGTCGTGGAGCCGGAAGACCTGGGTTGTCACGCCGCCGGCGTTCGCGGCGCCCGCGAACACCCCGATCAGCCCCGCCCCCAAGGCGAACCCAGCGCGCAGCACAGCACGGTTCATGACTTCTTCACCCTTCGTGATGGCCCCAAACCCCGCCGATTCGGCGCGCGGCGTTGGGACGGCCTTCTCCCGCATCCACCCGCGCGGGCTCCACCCCGCGAGGGACCGAGCGTCGGACGATCCGCCTCGGCGGAAGAACTATGCGCCGTAAGCGGGCCTATGCAAGCGGTTTGCGCGCAAAGGACGGCGCAGGTTGACAGGATGCGGCGGTTTCCCGGTTGGTGGGCGAAGCGGGGGGGAAACTGGGAACACTGGAGAGTCCTGGCGATGAGCGCGGCTACTACGGCTCCACGGGCTTCAAGCGGATCACCTTGGTGACCCGGCCCGAGACCGGATCGAACTCGATCTCGTACAGGATCGGGTCCGTTACCGGCGTACCGGCACCGATGCTCTCGGCTCCAATGCGGGGTATCAGGGCCGTGGCCGCCTTGATGACCTCGGTCGCGATCCCGGTGTTGTCACTCTTGTCGGCCACATTCGTCAACATCCATCCGTTGTTGAACGCGAATGAAATATCGGATTTGGCGAGGAAATTGTGCGTATCGATGCGGTATCGCACAGACCGGTCGGGAAGGTAGACCAATGAGTATTCGTAGCCCGTGTGCGCTCCATTCTTGTCGAGAATCGGCGTCTGGAGTATGTAGGGCTTGGGCTGATATACATAATACCCTTGCTTCCCGGAAGAAACCCAAGAAGTACTCACCTGCCCATTCGCGCCGGTCGTGGACTGAAACGACTCTTGCTGCACGGTGTACCCCGCGCAGCCACTCAACCAGATCAATGGGATCGAGGCGATGCCTCCCAGGGTAGCGGTCAGGGTACGCGCAGGCCGACTCATTTCTGGTGCTCCTCGTGGCTTGCTGGCGTTCAGTTCGGAATGTTCGACCCACTGACGGTGCGGATCCAGGCGAGGTGCTGATCGACGCGGGAATAGATGCCCCCGTAGCCGCAATTGGCGGGCGCTTGGGGGATCCCTCTGGATGTGGCGCCAGCGAGGCGCCATTCGATGCCCACCTGGACGAGCGCCGGGCCGCCACTGTCGCCGGTGCAGGAGTCTCTGCCGGTGACAGGCGGGCCCGCGACGAGCTCGAAGCGCGGCTGGCAGCCGTACTCGCGGGCGGCCTGCGGCTCGCAGCAGCAGCTGGCGACGGGAACATCAACAAGCCGGCGAACTCCGTAGCCCGTCGTGCCGCCAAGGTCGGTGTTGCCGTAACCGACGAGGCGCACATCTCTGGCGCTTTCCACCGATGAAGCGGCGGCCACGCGGATCGGAGTGATGTCGTTCACGGGCTCCGCCAACAGGAGGACCGCGATGTCGTTCTGCCCCGGACGGTATTCAGGGTGAACGATCGCGGACCTCACGGCGATAGTCCGGCCTGGACCGCGGACATCCCTCCCAACGAAGACCCGCGCGGCACACCCGCCGGTTACACAATGGGCGGCGGTGACGACCACGCTCGGTGCGACCAGGGTTCCGGTGCAGCACCAGCCGGTTGCTGAACCCACTGCGACGCAAGCACGGTAGGCATCGGCGGTGTCTGGAACTCCCCCGACAATCCGTTCCCCGGCCCCGGTGCGCTCGGCGAGGTTTCGCGTGTTGGAAGCAAGAGTTGCATCGGACTCAAACAGGGCGTTCAACAGCGCCTGGTCATGCCCCGTCGCGTCCCGCGCTCCACTTGACCACTCGCCTTCGATCGCTGGCCCGATGAGTTGAGCGAACCGGACATCGTCCCCGGCGGCTTGTGCTCCGACTCGCTCCACAGCGAGGTTTACTTGCTTGGCGATCTGCGGGTCCGTCGGAACGGAGGCATGCTGGTTCGACTGACACCCGCAGATGAGAACTCCCAAAGCCGCAACACCGAGCCAATGGTTCTGCATCGCAACGATCCTCCCTAGGAAGCACCACAATAGCGTGACATCCGCGGGGGACGCAATAATCGGCACCGAACTGTGGAAAACCTCAGGAGTGTGCACCGCGATGCGCAGCCGCCACGAGCTTGTGTTGCGTCTTACTCGCTCCGAAGTGTCGCTCGGCGCGAACGGATTTCCGAGATGAGGTCAGCGAGGAATGCGTCTAAAGGCATTGCCCCCAAGTCCTTCTCCACACCCCGGGCCCGCACCGAAACGGTGCGGGACTCGGCGTCGCGCGGGCCGACGACGGCGAGGTAGGGGATCTTCTCCTCCGCCGCGGCGCGGATCTTGGCCTGGATGCGCTCCGGGCTCAGGTCGATCCCGGTGCGAATCCTGGCCCCCCGGAGGACGCCTTCGACCTCGCGGGCGTAGCCCTCGGTCTTCTCGCTGATGGGCAGCACGCGGCACTGCTCCGGGCTCAGCCAGGTGGGGAAGGCGCCCGCGAAGTGCTCGATGAGCACGCCGATGAACCGCTCCATGCTGCCGAACGGCGCGCGGTGGATCACCACCGGGCGGTGGGGCTTGTTGTCCGGGCCGACATACGACAGGTCGAAGCGGTTGGCGAGGTTGTAGTCCACCTGCACGGTGCCCAGCTGCCATTCGCGCCCGATGACATCCTTCACCACGAAGTCGATCTTGGGGCCATAGAACGCGGCCTCGCCCGGCTCCTCGGTGAAGGCGACGCCCAGGGACGCGGCCGCGGCGCGGCAGGCGTCCTCCGCCTTGTCCCAGTTCTCGGGCGCGCCGATGTACTTGCTGGAGTCCGGGTTGCGGAGCCCGACTCGGACGCGGTACTCGGAGATGCCCAGTGTGCTGAAGATGATCTTCACCAGGGAGAGACAGCCGAGCAGCTCGCCCGCCACCTGGTCCTGGGTGCAGAAGAGGTGGGCGTCGTCCTGGGTGAACCCGCGCACGCGGGTCATGCCGTTGAGCTCGCCCGACTGCTCCCAGCGGTAGACGGTGCCGAACTCGGCGAGCCGGACGGGCATGTCGCGGTAGGAGTGCGGCTGGCTGGCGAAGATCTTCGCGTGGTGCGGGCAGTTCATCGGCTTGAGGAGGTAGCCGTTGATCTCGCCGGACTTGAGCTTGTTGGAGAGCTCGCCGCAGGAGCACCCCTCCCTGGCGAGCAGTTCGAAGGTCTCGTGCTCGACGATCGGGGGGTACTGCGACTCGGCGTAGTACGGGAAGTGGCCGCTGGTGCGGTAGAGGTCGAGCTTGCCGATGTTGGGGGTGTAGACCTGCGAGTAGCCCTGGCGGGCGAGTTCTTCGGAGATGAAGTTCTGCAGCTCGGTCCGGATGGTGGCGCCCTTGGGGGTCCACAGGATGAGCCCCTGGCCGACCATCTCGTCGATGTGGAAGAGCGCGAGCTTCCGGCCGATGACGCGGTGGTCGCGCTGCTTCGCCTGTTCGAGGCGGTCGAGGTGCTCGTCGAGATCCCTCTGGGAGAAGAAGGCGGTGCCGTAGACGCGGGTCAGCCGGTCGGAGTTCTCGTCGCCGTGCCAGCAGGACGACGCGAGGGACATGATCTTGGCGGCCCCGATCCGCCCGGTGCTGGGCAGGTGCGGCCCGCGGCAGAGGTCTTCCCAGTTCTTGCCCGGCTCGCCGGTGGCGTAGAAGGAGAGGGCCGCCGGCGCGTGGCTCTCCGCTGCGCCCTTCAGAGCCCGCTCGGCGTTGTCGGCCTTGTACTTGTTCCCCTCGGCGGCCAGCTTCTTCAGCCCCGGCTCGGGCGCGGCCTCGTACCGGGTGAAGCGCCGGTCCTCCGCGACGATCTTCTTCATCTCCGCTTCGATGGCCTCGAAGTCTGCCGACGACAGCGGGCGCTCGGGGGGCACGAACATGTCGTAGTAGAACCCGGTCTCCAGAGGCGGGCCGTAGGCAAGCAGCACGCCCGGGACGACGCGCTGGATCGCCTCGGCCATCACATGGGCCGCGGAGTGGCGGAGGAGGAAGAGGGCGTCGGAGTCGGGCTTCTTGTCCCTGGTGGTCGGGGTGACGATGGCGAGCGCGCAATCGCGGTCGATGCGGGTGGAGAGGTCGCTGAGGACGCCGTCGATCTTGCAGCCGACGGCGGCCTTGGCCAGCCCGGCGCCGATGGACTGCGCCACTTCGAGGGCAGTGACGGGCTGGGAGAACTCTTTGACGCTCCCGTCGGGGAGGGTGATGCGTGGCATGGCTGGTCGGCTCCGGAGGCCCCCCCCGGGGGGGGGGGGGCGGGGGGGGGAGGGGGGGGGGTAGACGGCGGCCCCGCCCCCCGGGGGGGCCCGTTGGGGGGGGGGGGGTCCCCCCCCCCCCC
>DOJA01000117.1:0-279 GCA_003511945.1 Phycisphaerales bacterium
GGCGGAGTGGTAGCGGGCGGTGGGGGGTGTGGGGGGAGGTGGGCGTCAGGGTTGAAGGGCGTCCTTCAGTTGGGCCTCGTCGAGCCGCACGGCGATCGCGTCGAGACGGGCACGGAGCGCAGCAGCGGCGGGGAGGTCGCCCGTGCGCTCGGCCTGCTCGAAGAGCGGGCGCAGGGCGGCGGCGGCGGCTTCGAGTGATCCGCGGGAGCCCTCCGCTTCCAGCGCGGCGACGGCGCTGAGAACGGCCGAGGTGTCCGGGGGCACTCGCACGATCTGCGG
>DOJA01000117.1:396-634 GCA_003511945.1 Phycisphaerales bacterium
GGTGATCAGCGCGACCAGGACAATGAGCGACAGCAGGGAGAGGAACATCGAGCGCCAGGGCTCGGCGCGGGAGGGGCGCGGCTCGCGGTCGGAGGATTGGACGCCGGTGGCGGGCGCGACAGAGCCCGCGTCCGGGGCCGCGGGGGAGGCGGAGCGGTGGGCGGCGAGGTTGAGCCCGCTCGAAGCGACCTCCGCGGCGCTGGCCTCCCAGGGGAGGAGTTTGACGGGGCCGAGCCCC
>DOJA01000117.1:715-4987 GCA_003511945.1 Phycisphaerales bacterium
GGTGCTGGCGGTCGCTGGGGCAGGTGAGGACCGAGCCGCAGCGTTTGCACATGTAGTCGTCGGGGTCCACGCGAGCGTGGCAGGCGTGGCACTCGCCTAGAAGGGCGGCGACGCCCGGGGTGTTGCACGCGAGGGCCCAGAACTGGCGCGTCGAAGGCCCGCGGATGACGGTCTCCCGCTGGACCCGCCCCCGGGCGACGAGGTCCTTCAGTTTGGCGAAGGAGCATCCGGGGGCGAAGGGGTTGCCTTCGCTGCGGATTTGCCACGGACCCATGGCGTTCTGGGTCGCCTGACGGGAAAGGGGCTCGAACAGGCCGCGGCACGCCTCGCAACTGGGCGAGACGGGCTGGGATCGGCCACAATAGGGGCAGAGCACCCGGGCGCCCGGCGCGCTGGTGGCGGGCAGGGGGACGCTCGGGGTGGTGTCAGTCGGAGCGGTTGTCGCTCGTGGAGAGGTCGATTCCGGCATGCTGAGGACACTCTATCCGTGGCGCGGGCGGCGCTTGTTCCAGATCCATCGGCCGAGCCGGGGGGTGATCCGGGGGGTGAGGGGTCGTCTGATGCTGTGGAGGCGTCGATCCGGATCGAGCCGCCCTCGCCGACCTGATCGAAGCGGACGCCAACGCGCCGCGAAACGCCCCGTTCCTGCATGGTGACGCCGAACAGCTGATCGGCGCCCTGCATGGTGCGCTTGTTGTGGGTGATGACGACGAAGTGGCAGCGGTCGAGGAACTGGCGGATGATGGCGCCGAAGCGTTCGACGTTGGCGTCGTCGAGCGCCGCGTCGACCTCGTCGAGCACGCAGAAGGGGGAGGGCTTGCTCTGGAAGATGGAGAGCAGGAGCGCGACGGCGGTCATGGTCTTCTCGCCGCCCGAGAGCTGGCTGATGGAGCGGGGCTCCTTGCCCGGGGGCTTGGCGACGACCTCGATGCCGGATTCGAGCCAATCGACCTGGCCGGTCTCGGGGTCGGGGATGAGGCGGACCTCCGCCTTTCCGCCGCCGAAGAGGCGCCGGAACATCCCGTCGGGGCCGGAGAAGTTGGCGCAGATGGTCTCGAAGACGCGCTGGAAGCGCTCGCGGCTGACGAGATTGAGCCGATCGATGAGTTCGACGAGCTGGGCCTTGGCGCGGTCGATGTCGGCGACCTGGCGGATGAGCTCGTCGTTGCGCGAGGCCAGCGTGCGCTCTTCGTCGATGGCGTCGAGGTTCACATGGCCCAGACGCCGGATCTCCTCGCGGAGCGATTCCACGCGAGCGCCGGCCGCGTCGGGCTCGGTGCGGAGGATCGCGGCGTCGCCCATGATGGCGCGGTAGTCGGCGTACTCGAAAGCGAGGTCGATGCCCAGGTCCTCCTGGGTGCGCTGCTCGAGCGTCTCACGCCGGACTTCCAGTTCGCGCTTGGTTAGCTCGAGAGAGTTCCAGTCGCGCTCGACCAGCCGGACCCGCTCGCGGACGCCCAGCAGGCGCTCGCCCATTGCTGTTGCGACGGTCGCGGCGCGGGCGACCTCCTCAGTGAGGGAGGCCAGCGCGTCGGAGGCGCTCCGGGCCTCGGCGCCGGCGCGGTCGCGCTCGGACTCGGCCTCGCCGATCAGACGCCGGGCGTCGTCGAGCGATGCGCCCCGCTGGCGGACGCTCTCGAACAGGCGCTGGCGCTCGCGGGCGCCCTCGTCGATCGCCAGGGCGAGGCGGTGGAGTTCGCGGCGCGCTGCCGCCTGCTTCTCGGTGATCTGTCCGGTCTCGACGCGGGCGGCGGTCAGTCGCTCGGTCTCGGCGTCGAGCGATGACTGGAGCGACTCCAGCCGGGCCTCCAAGGTCTGTGCCAGCGCGCCCTGCTCGTCGAGCAGCCGGTGCATCGACTGGGCGCGGGCGCGGAGGGCGTCGTGGTCGGCGCCGGCGGCGGCGCGGCGCTGCTCGACCTGCTGGGACTCCTCGTGGACGGCGCGGGACTCGCGCTCGAGGCGCTCGATGGCGGCCCGGTGACGGTGGCCGGCGCTCTCGTCGGTCACCAGGCCCCGCTGCTCGCCGGCCAGGGCGCGCCGGAGCTCGGCGAGGCGCTCGTTCACGGACGCCGCGCGGGCGTCGATCTGGGCGAGATCCGCGCGGTCCTGCGTGAGCAGCGCGTCCAGCTCGTGCAGCGCCCGCGCGAGGTCCTCCAGTTCGCTGCGCCGGCGCAGGAGGCCCTCTCCCTGGTCTTCCTGGGTGAGGGGGCCGACCGCGACGCGCCCGTCGGGCTCCAGGACGCTGCCGTCGGGAGTGACGAAGCGGGCGCCGGCAAGTGGCCCGGCGGCCAGGAGCATGGCCGACTCGAGGTCCCGGGCCACGAAGGTCCGGTCGAGCAGGCGGTCCATCAGCGGGCGCACCGCGTCGTCGCACTGCACCAGATCAGCGACGCGCGGCGCCGGCGACTCCGAGTGTGCCTCCGTGCGCGCGCCAGCCGCCGAGCCCCCCAGCGCGAGCAACGGAAGCAGCAGCGCCCGACCGGGGAGCCCCGCGAACGACGGGGCCTGGGCGATGTCGTCCAGCGAACGCACCACCACCCCCTGCAGGTTTGGCCCGAGCGCCGCCTCGACGATCGGCGCGTGCTCGGCGTGGACCCGGAGCAGGTCGGCCACGGGCGCGATGATCCGCTGGAGCAAAGAATCGGGGCGCCCGGCGTCGCGCTGGTCGAGCAGCCAACGGGCCGCCTCGCCCAGTCCGACGCGGGCGTCGGCCATCTCCTGAAGGGTGGCGCGACGGCTGTCGAGCCGGGCGCGGCGTTGCTCCATCTCGCCCAGGCGCGTCGCGAGGGCGCGCTGATCGCCCGAGAGGGCTTCGGCGGAGGACGAGAGCGAATCCGCCTCGCGCTCGAGGGCGCTCAAGCGCTCGCGGCGCTCGTCGATCGTGCGCTCCGCGGCGCCCAGCTGCTCGGACGCGCCGGCGATCTCGCGCGCGAGCGCGCCGGCGCGGGCTTCGAGGCGGCTTCGAGTCTCGTCCAGGGCCGCGGCCCGCCTCTCGTCCGCCTCGAGGCGGGCGCGGAGCCCCGCGAGTTCTCGGTCGATCTTGGCGGCCGACGCCCGCTTCTCCGAGAGCGAGAGCCGGTGGTCGGCCAGTTCGCACTGCTTGGCCTCCCGGGACGCGGAGAGCGCGCGGAGGTGCTCCTCGGAGCGGGAGAGGGCCGCGGCCAGGTCGGCGACGAGCGACTCCTGACGCCCGGCGGACTGCTCGGACTCGATGATCGAGCGTTCGAGGGCCTCGAGCCGGCGCCGGTCGTCGGCGAGGTGGCGCTCGTTGTCGGAGGCGGCGCGCTCGGTCATCGCACGGCGCTGCTCGGCGCTGTGCGCCCGGTGCTCGGCGCCGGCGCGGTGCTGCTCGAGGGCGCGCTGGCGCTCGTGGAGTTCGTGCCGCGTGAGCTCGACCTGCTGCTTCTCCTGCTCCACCGACTCGAGTTCGCCCACGACGGCGCGCCGGTCGGCGTCGAGGTCGGTCAGGCGGGAGGTGAGCCCGTCCAGGCGCTGGCGCAGATCGTCGTACTGATCGAACGCGAGCGCAGCGCGCAGGGCGCGGAACTCGGCGTCGAGCTCGCGGAACCGGCGCGCCTTGGCCGCCTGGCCCTTCACCAGGCGCAGCCGGCGCTCCGTGGAGTCCAGCTGCTCCCGCACGCGGACCAGCGCCGTCTCGGTCCGCTCCAGCTTGCGCTGGGACTCGACGCGGCGCACCTTGAACCGGGCGACCCCGGCGGCCTCCTCGAAGAAGGTGCGGCGCTCGACCGGGTTGGCCATGAGCAGCGCGTCCACCTTGCCCTGCTCGATGATCGAGTAGGCGTCGGCGCCCACGCCCGTGTCGAGGAAGAGGTCGCGGATGTCACGCAGACGGGCGCGCCGGCCGTTGATGAGGTACTGGCTCGTGCCGTCGCGGTACAGCCGGCGCTCGACATCCACCGCCTCGCTGTCCACGGGGAGCGCCCGACGGCGCGACCCGGTGCGGTCGATCAGCGCGGTGGCCTCGGCGGCCTCGGCTTCCTCGGGGTTGCCGGCGTTCGGGTCGTCGGCGTCGAGGGCGGGCTCTCGGCGCGGCCCCGAGTCCCCGGCGCCCGAGAGGAGTCGCAGCTCGGCTTCGGACAGCACCGGGTTGTCGAAGGTCAGAACGACGCTCGCCATGCCCAGGGGCTGGCGCCCGGCGCTGCCGGAGAAGATGACATCGATCATCTCCTTGCCGCGGAGACTCTTGGCGGAGCGTTCGCCGAGCACCCACTTGATGGCGTCGACGACGTTCGACTTGCCGCAGCCATTCGG
>DOJA01000117.1:5049-5322 GCA_003511945.1 Phycisphaerales bacterium
ACCCACTTGATGGCGTCGACGACATTGGACTTCCCGCAGCCGTTGGGGCCCACGATGCCGGTGATGGGCGCGTCGAAGGTGAAGCGGGTGCGGTCGGCGAAGGATTTGAACCCGGTGAGCGTGAGACTGGCCAGTCGCATCAAGGTCGCGGACCTCCTTGTCGCGGTCCGGACCGGCCCTGGGGGGCTTGATCCGGTCGGCCTTCCCTGGCCTTCCGCTCCGCGGGCGTGCCGTCTGATCCCCCGGAGGGGGGACGGCGGTCGCGGTCGAGTT
>DOJA01000088.1:0-1331 GCA_003511945.1 Phycisphaerales bacterium
GCGGTGGGGGCTCCGGGGGTGCTCGCTCCGGGGGACTCCGGGGGGCTCCGGGGGGCTGGCTCGGGCGCGGGATCATCCGTTCCGGACAGCAAACACCGTAGGAGTAAACACGCCGCTGTGCCACGGGAGTCGGCTGGATTCCCGAATCTTGGGCGAGCGTCGGCCTCGCGCGGGGGCGATAAAGAAGCAAGGTCGGGCGGAGCGTGCAGGCCCCGCCCGAGGGGTGGAGCGCGGCGGCCGACAGGGAGGGCCGGCGCCCGCTCGCGGTGCGTGTCAGGGTTCAGGGGGCCTCGACGGGCGTGTCGTCGCGGTTCCCGTACTCGAGCCAGGATTCGTCGTACAGCGCGACCTTGTTGAACCCCAGGTCCTGCAGCTGGATGAAGGGCAGCGAGCAGCGGGTGCCGGTCTGGCAATAGATGACGACGGTCTTCTCCGGCGTCACGCCGCGCTCGGCGAGCAACTCCAGCACGCGGTCCTTGGGGATGGTCTTCTTGGAGTACTCGTCAAGCAGGGTCTGCGAATCGAGCCAGACGGCGCCCGGGATGCGACCGGCCCGCTTGTTGCCCCGCAGGTCCGTCCCCTGGAACTCGCCCTCTGTGCGGCAGTCGAGGAACACCACTTCGCTCTCGCCCAGGTGTCCCAGCACATCCGTGAGGGTCCACACCACCCCCGGCTGGGGCTGCGCGACGAACGCCGCGGGTGGACGCACCGTCGGCGTGGGGGTGAGGGACTGGCCGGTCTTGACCCACTCCTCGGCGCCCACGCCATCGAGGAAGCGCACGCGTGCGGCGCCCAGCCAACGGAGGATGACGACAGGGATCGTGCCGTCGGCCTTGCCCGCGAAGTTGCCGTAGACCACGACATCGTGCCCGCGCTCGACGCCCGCGGCGCCGAGGAGGCGCTCGTAGTAGCCCACATCGGGCAGCCCGCTGGGCAGCCGATGGATCAGACTCCCGACCCCCTCGCCCGGCTTGGTGTCGGGCGTGCGCCAGGCCTCCGCGGGGATGTTGATGGCGCCGGGGATGTGCCCCTGGGCGTACTTCGACGCCGAACGGACATCGATCAGCACGATTGATCCTGAACGCAGCTCCTCGTGCAGCGTCCGGGCATCGACGAACGACGACCACGCGCCCTCTCGCGCCGCGGAGAGGGCCGCGGAGACCGGGGCGTCGTCGCTCGCGTAGGCGCCCCCCGCGAGCGCCAGCACAGCGACCGGGCTGGTGAAGAACGGTGAGACTCGCATGATCCAGACTCCTGGGGGCGACGGTGGCCCCGGAACAATGAAAAAACCCCGCCGGTCACGGGACCGGCGGGGCGGGGACGACCCCCCC
>DOJA01000088.1:1391-7111 GCA_003511945.1 Phycisphaerales bacterium
CACCCTCGCAATACGGTGAAGGGGTCAGTCCGTGTCGTCGCCGGTCATGGCGCAGTGGCAGCACATGGCGGGACACGGACACGCCGCGGCTCGGGCGGCTTCGACACGGGAGACGACAAGTGGGCGGCGAGCCAATGGCATGATTGACAGGAGCATAGCCCGATCCGTTCGATTGTCAAGTGGTCTATAGATGAATAGGCAATAGCCCGGGGAGATCGGTGGCTGTTCAGGGCAAAGCCGGCTGCCCCGCCGGAGGCCCCGCCGGAGGCGGGCAAGTCGAACCCCACCGGACGAGCACCATGGTGATGTCGGAGAAGTCGACGAACCCATCCGCGTCTGCATCGCCCAGCGGAGCCGAGGGGCCTTCGAGCCACTCCGACAGCACGGTGGAGATGTCGTCGAAGTCCACGGTCAGGTCGCCGTTGGCGTCGCCAAGGCAGTAGGGCAACCGGGTCATCAGGACGACCCAGGGGGCCTCGCCCCCTTCCTTGCTGACGAAGGTGCGGAACTGCCCCGGGGGCGCGGTGAAGGCGTAGGCCAGGGTGCGGTCGGGGTCGCTGCGCACATCGAGGGTGACATCCGCCGCGGTGGTGCCGCCGCCCGAGAAGTGCGGCACCGCGCGCACGAACGAAGTCAGGGCCGGTGCGGAGGCGAAGGTGATGGACGCCTCGCTCCACGAGGTGTCCTCGACGCGATAGAGGTCGGGGGTGGGCTGGCCACCCTGGTTGCGCAGCGCGAGCTTGGCGTGCAGCACGGGGCGCAGGTCGCTCGATCCATCGAACCGGAGGAAGGGCGTGTCGGTCTGCGCCTGTGAGTTCGCCAGCGAGAGGGTCGGGACGGCCCCGAAGTTCGCGCCGGGCGCCTGGGTGCGCACAAAGGCGTCGTCGGTGGCGTCCAGCGCGACCAGCGCCGTGTCCGCCCGAGGCGAGTTCCAGAGGATGGCCGTGGGGTCTGACGCGAAGAACCCCGACAGGAGGTCGGCCACCTTCTGCTCTCCGGCCAGCGAGGGGTGAACGAAGTCGGGCTCGTAGTCAGTCGCGTCCCAGGTAAGCCCGTCGGCGCGGGGCGTTGAGCCGTTGGCCCAGAGGTACGGACCCCACAAGAGGAGAGGAGAGTTGACCGGCCCGGGGAGACGCCCATAGTTCAGGGCGGGGTCGGCGTTGATCTGGTCCTCGATGAGCCACTTGAAAGCGAAGCCGGTCTCGTAGGAGAGGGGCTCGCTGCGCAGCGGGTTGGTGCTGTAGCCGCCATAGATGCGGCTGGATACGAAGCACAGCCGCAGGTTGGGGAAGAGCGCCCGCATCTGCTGCACGATGGCGATCAGGTCGCTCTTGAGGTCCAGGGCGTGGTCGGGGAAGTCGGTCGTGGTCGGGGCGCCCTGCGCCTGCTTCAGCCAGGCCACCTGGACCTGCTGGGGCGAAAGACCGACGGAGGCGACGCGGTCGAGCACGCGCGTCCAGTAGGGGTGGGCGGGGTCGCTGATGACATCCGCCGACATGCCCCCCTCTGCGGTATCGACGATGACCACTCGTGCGTTGCGCGCGGTGTTGTGGTCTTCCTGACGCTCGAAGACCGCGAACTCCTGGGTGGTGTTGGACATCCCGACGGAGATGAACCCGATGAGCCCGTTCCGCGTGTCGGGCAGACCCGACGGGGCGCGCGGCGTGACCAGCCCGGCCTGCCACGCGGCGTCGGCGCTGTGGAGGGCGGGGGGGTTGTTCGATCCGCCCGGGTACATGCCGCCCTGGTGCGCGCCGAGATAAAGCCCGGCGCCCAGGTCGTTCAGCGGCACGCAGCCCGGGCAGGTCTGCGCGCGGGCCAGAGAGGCATGGAGCACCAGGGAGAGGGCGACAAGTTTGAGGAGGGCGTTCATCGCGGGGTGTCCCTTTGGGGGCGTTCGGGCATCTGATGGGGAACGCATCGGGGGACGGGCGATTGCCGGATCCTGCGAGCGGAGTACGGAGAAGGCGGGGTTGACCCGCCGGGTCCCGGTCGGGATCATCCCCCCGCACTGTTGGGGAGTAGCCGCCCGCGAGGAGAGCGGGCGCGTCCGCCGTCAGGACGGCGTGCCTCGGCACGCCCGGCGACGCGGGCCGTTCCGGGAGGATCGGTCTGGCAAGACCAGCGTGCGCCCGGCGCCGGCCTGTCCCGACGTTGGGGCGTCGCGGTCCTGACAGGCGAGAGAAGCATCGTGCTGGAACTGCTTGCCTTGGTCGCACCCGAGAATCTCGGGACCGCACGGGCCATCGCGTTCTCGGCGTTCGTGTCGGTCGTGCTGGTGCTGCTGGCGCTGGACCTGGGGGTGTTCCACCGTCACGCCCACACGGTCTCGATGAAGGAAGCGCTGGGATGGACCGCTCTGTGGATCTGCCTGGCGCTGGTCTTCAATGTGGGGCTCTACTTCCTGTACGAGCACCATGTGCTGGGGCTGGGGCAGGGGGTGCCCGTGCTGGGCTCGCCGGGCGAGACGCGCCTGGTGCAGGGGGCGGAGGCGGCCAAGACCTTCTTCGCGGCCTATGTGCTCGAGAAGTCGCTGTCCATGGACAACATCTTCGTGATCGCCGTCGTCTTCACCTCCCTGGGCATCCCGTCCCAGTTCCAGCACCGGGTGCTGTTCTGGGGCATCGTCGGCGCGCTGGTGATGCGCGGCGCGATGATCGTCGCGGGCACCGCGCTCATCAATCATGTGTCGTGGATCGTCTATGTCTTCGGCGGGGTGCTCATCCTGACCGCCATCAAGATGGCGCTCATCCGCGAGTCGGCCCAGGACCCCGCGGCGAGCCGCGTGATCGGCGCGATGAAGCGACTCATCCCGCTGACGGACCGGTTCGAGGGCCAGAAGTTCTTCACGCGGATCGACGGGAAGCGCTTCGCCACGCCTCTCTTCGCGGCGCTCGTGCTGGTGGAGTTCACGGACCTGGTCTTCGCGATCGACTCGATCCCGGCGGTCTTCTCGATCACGGCGGACCCGTTCATCGTGTTCACCTCGAATGTGATGGCGATCCTGGGGCTGCGGTCGCTGTACTTCTGCCTGGCGTCGATGATCACCAAGTTCCGGTACCTGAAGCCGGCGCTGATCGTGGTGCTGGCGTTCGCGGGGGTCAAGATGTGCCTCGTGCACACCCCGCTCAAGGTGCCGATGGATGTGTCGCTGTTCGTGATCCTGGGGGTGCTGGGCCTGGGCGTCGCGTCGTCGCTGATCGCCGACCGCGTGTGGGCGGCGAGCCCCGAGCCGGAAGGGGAGGGCGGTGGCGGGTGAACCGTCGGCGACTTCGAGCGGACCGGCGCCCGCGCTCCGAAAGGAGCGCCGGCGCCTGCGCCAGGCCCGCGCGCTGATCATCGGCACGGCGGTCATCCTGGCGGGCGTCGCCATCTCGCCGCTGCCGGGGCCGGGGTTCATGGTTCTTGGCCCGGTCGGGCTGGGGATCCTGGCGGGGGAGTTCATGTGGGCGCGCCGGATCCGCGCTCGGCTGGAAAGCGGCGAGCGTGACCTTCGCGGGGCGGCCGACCGGGTCGCGGTGCGGATCTCGCGCCTGTTCATTCTCCCGGTGATCGCGCTCTTCTGGGCCGTGGCGTGGTGGATTTCGAAGGAGGGGATCGTCCCGGCGCGGGTGGTGTGGGCGCTGTCGTTCCCGCTGTTTGTCCCGGTGGGGTACCTGGCGCTGCGGGTGGCCGCGGTGCGCGCGCGAAAAAGGGCGGAGGGCGAGCCCCGCCCGGAGTCGTGAGAGGGTGCGGCTCGCGGCGCAGTCCTACAGGCGCTCGGCTAGGAACGCGCTGATCAGCGCGCCGATCGTGGCCCCGTCCTCTTCGAGGGCGAAGTGCCCGGTGTTGAGGAGGTGGAACTCGATGTCCTTGAGGTCGCGGAGGTAGGGGTAGGCGCCGTCGGCGGGGAAGATGTGGTCGTTCTTGCCCCAGACGATCAGCGTCGGGGGCTGGTGCGTGCGGAAGTACTCCTGCCATGCGGGGTACAGCGGCACATTCGTGCGGTAGTCGTAGAAGAGATCGAGCTGGATGTCGTTGTTGCCCGGGCGGTCGAGCAGGGGCTGATCGACATTCCAGTTGTCGGGGCTGATGGCGGCGGGGTTCCGCGTGCCGTGGGTGTACTGCCAGATGGTGGCATCGCGGGTGAGCAGCGTGCGGAGCGCGTCGCGGTTGGCCTGGGCGGGGTCCGCCCAGTACTTCTTGATGGGGTCCCAGAAGGCCTTGAGGCCTTCCTCGTAGGCGTTCCCGTTCTGAACGATGAGGGCCGAGACCCGCTCGGGGTGGCGGGCGGCGAGGCGGTAGCCGACGGGCGCGCCGTAGTCCATGAGGTACAGGGCGTACTGCTTCGCGCCCAGGCGCTCGGCGAGGGCGCCGACGATCTTCGAGTAGTTGTCGAAGGTGTAGGCGAACTTGTCGCGGGGCGGAGCGTCGGAGTTGCCGAAGCCGGGGTAGTCGGGGGCGATGACGCGGTAGCGGTCGGCGAGCGTGGGGATGAGGTCGCGGAACATGTGGGACGATGTCGGGAACCCGTGGAGCAGGAGGACGACAGGCCCGTCGGCAGGCCCGGCTTCGCGGTAGAAGACGCGCACGCCGTCGATCTCGATGAACCGGTGCGCGACGGTCGGTGCGGAGCGCTGAGCGAGGGCGGGGTGCTCGGGGGGGACGATGGTGGTCTGCGCCGCCGCGATGGCGAGGGCGGACGCGGCGCCGAGGGTGGCGATCAGGACGCGGGCTGGACGGGGAGGGGTCATCGGAGATACTCCTTGCATATACATGGATCGGTGCGTGCGGTGTCAGACCCCCCCGCACCGTGCGGGGGGATTTCCTAGTTGGATGCTCCGGCAGGGGCCGCCGCCACCCGGGCGGCGGCGACGGCGAGGCGCTCGGCGAGGTCGGCGCCCAACGCCGCGCGGGCAGCGCGCTGGCAGTGCTGCCACACAGGGAGTGCGTCGCGGAGAACGCGCGTGCCTGCCCTTGTCAGTGTGATTCGGCGTCGCCTTGCGTCACCCTCGTCGCCCTCGACCCGAAGCAGCCCCTGCTGGGCGAGGCGCTCGACGCCCCGCGAGAGCGTGGTCTGGTCGATGTGGAGCACCGGGACGAGTTCCGACGGGCTGGGAGCGCCCATGGCGTCGATGGTGGCCAGCAAGGCGGCCTGTGTGGACCGCACGCCCAGCGGGCGCAGGGCTTCGTCGTAGAACGCTGTGAGGGCGCGGTCGAGCATGCGGGCGCTGGTCGCGAGGCACCCCGCGAAGCACGCCCCGACGGGGGGCGTCGGCTCCGGCGTCGTCGGGGCGCGGGTTCGGGCGTTGGTGTGTCGCTGGCTCACGGCGGGGCTCCTGGTCCATGCATCAGCATGGATACAGGTCGAACCGGGTCGGAGGCGGGAGTATTCCGGGGCGGAGGGATCTTCTTTCGGTTCGGGCCGGCGGGTGGGGGCCGCGGGCCACTGGGGGAATCGACCGTCGCGGGGGACGGAGCGGGTTACCCGATGTTCATGGTCATCAGGAACTCGGCGTTGGTCTTGGCCTTCTTGAGGCGGTTCTTGAGCAGTTCCAGCGCCTCGACGACATTCATGTCGGCCAGCACCTTGCGGAGCCGGTAGGTGAGTTCGAGCTCCTTGGGGTCCAGCAGGAGTTCCTCGCGGCGCGTGCCGGAGGCGGAGACATCGATGGCGGGCCAGATGCGCTTCTCGACGAGCTTGCGGTCGAGGTGGAGTTCGCTGTTGCCGGTGCCCTTGA
>DOJA01000088.1:7235-7464 GCA_003511945.1 Phycisphaerales bacterium
AACTCTTCGAAGATGACCTCGTCGGCCTTGGATCCGGTGTCGACGAGGGCGGTGCCGAGGATGGTGAGCGAGCCGCCGTGCTCGATGGCGCGGGCGGAGCCGAAGAACTTCTTGGGGCGGGTGAGTGCGTTGGAGTCGATGCCGCCGGTCATGATCTTGCCCGAGTGGGGCTGGGCGGCGTTGTAGGCGCGGGCGAGGCGGGTGATCGAGTCGAGCAGGATGACGACAT
>DOJA01000229.1:0-179 GCA_003511945.1 Phycisphaerales bacterium
CCGGTCCCCCCGGTCCCCCCGGTGATCGCAACGATCGCGACGCCGTCCTGTCGGAGTGTGGCGGCCAGCGCGACGACCTCTTCGGTCTCCCCCGAGTGGCTCAGGGCCAGCAGACAGTCGGCGGCGCGGATGCGCCCCAGGTCGCCGTGGGCGGCCTCGCTGGGGTGGATGTCGTGCGA
>DOJA01000229.1:529-732 GCA_003511945.1 Phycisphaerales bacterium
TCGACCTGCTGCTGTACCTCATCCGACGGGCGGAGGTCGACATCTCCGAGATCTCGGTCGCGTCGATCACGGACCAGTTCCTGCGGTTCATCAATCGCCTGGACAGCGTGGATGTGGACGCGGCGGGGGAGTTCCTCGTCATCGCCGCCACGCTCATCGAGCTCAAGGCGCGGCTGATCTCGCCCCCGCCCCCCCCCCCCCCC
>DOJA01000229.1:783-2866 GCA_003511945.1 Phycisphaerales bacterium
CGGATCTCCCCCCCCCCCCCCCCCCCCCCACCGGAAGGCGGGGCTGACGCGGAGCGGGGCACGGCTCGCTCATCCGAGGAGGACTCCCGGAACCCGGCGGCGGACCTCGTCCGCCAGTTGCTGCAGTACAAGCGGTTCCGCGACGCCGCCCAGGCGCTGGAGCAGCGCCGCGCGGAGTGGGACCGTCGCTGGGCGCTGCGTCCGATCGGGCTCACCGAGGGCGGCGCCGGGCCGAGCGAAGAGCAAGGCGCGGAGCTCGATGACCTCTCGCTGTTCGACCTGGTGACCGCCTACGCGCGGATCAGCGCGAATGTGCAGTTCGACCGGCTGGGCGAGCACAAGGTCCACGACGAGGACACGCCGATCGAGTTGCACGCGGCGGACATCCTCGACCGGCTGCGTCGCTCGGGCGCGGAGCGCGACGGGGCGCGGGTCATGCCCATCGCCGGCGTGTTCGCCGATCGTCCCAAGGCGGATGTGATCGGGCTGTTCCTGGCCGTGCTGGAACTCGTCCGCCAGGGGCTGGTGCGGGTGGGGATGAACGCAGAGTCGAGGAAGGCGGAGCTCATCCTGCTCGGGGAACCGGCGGCGTCGAACGGCGCTCAGCCCAGGGCGTGGGACGACGAAGATCCCCCCGAAGACGATGGCGAGGACGACCGCGAGGACGCCCGCGAGGAGCAGGAGCGCGGGCGCCTCGCGCCGGTCGAGGGCGAATCCGTCACGCGGACGCGCGGCTGACCGCGTCCTGCCGGCCCGGCCGCACGATCACTTCGGCCTCGGTCGCCCGGGACAGCGACGCGCGGACGAGCGCGCCCGCGGCGGTGGCCCGCTGCGCGATCAGCGACATGGCGGCGGCCATCTTTGAGAGGTCCACCGCCATCTCGGCCCGGATCGATTCGACGAGCGACGCGATCGGCTCCGGGAGCGACCCGTCCAGCGCCTGCTCCAGCAGCACGCCCCGCCAGGGCTCGATGGCTCCGATGACCCACTCGGCGCGCTCGACCAGGGTGCGGATCTCCCCCGCGACCGCCGCGCTCCCGCCCTGGAGCGTCTCGGCCTGATTGATGAGCGCCCGGAGGCGCTCGGCGCTCTCGTCGGCGGCCTTGCGGGCCTCGTTCACCGGCTTGAACACGCGGGCGGCCTCCGCGGCGCGCTCCGCGAGAGTGCGCTCCGCTTCGCTCCCGCGCTCCACGGCCTGGGCCAGCGAGCGTTCGATCTCCGCCCGCTGGGCGATCACCCGGTCGGTGAACTCGACCGAGCCCGCCAGTGATTCGGTCAGGCGCTGCACACTGTCCGTAGCCGAGGACTCGATCCGCGCGAAGGCGTCGGCGGCGCCGCGGGCCTTGTCGGCGGCCTCGGAGGCGCGGTGCACAAGGTCGCCCAGACTGCCGGGGGTCGGGGCCTTGCGGGCGGCATCGGCGGTCGCGTTCGCGCGGACGCCCGTGAGCGCCTCCGCCCGCTCGCACGCCTCGCGCAGCGCTGTCACGCTGCCGATCACATTCTGATCGACCTGCTTCTTGATCATCTCTCGCGCGGCGCGGAACTCGTCGAGCATCGCGCCTGACTCGCGGGCGCGGGCCTCGCTCTGCGCCTGCAGCCGACGCTCGAACTCTTCGAGGGCTCCTGTGATCCGCTCTTGGAGCAGCGAGACCTTCGCACCGATGATCCGCTCCGCCTCCTGCTCGAACCGGGACGCGGCTCCCGCGGAGTCCTGGGCGCGGGCGAGCAGTTCCTCGAGCGTTGCGGTCTTCTGCGTCAGCCCGCGCAGCAGCTTGGCGGAGAGGTCCAGGGTCTCCTTGTTCTTCGAGCCCGACTCGCCCAGCGCCTCGTGCGTGCGCCGGGCCTCCTCGACGGCGGTCCGGAGGGCGGCTCCCTCGGCGGCGACATCCGCGATCAGCCCCCGCAGGCGCTCCGCGTAGGACTCGAACGCCGCCCGGTCGATGACGCGGGGCGAAAGAAAGATCTCTTCTGTCGCGTCCGCACCGCTGTGGACGGGCTCGGGCTTGACCTTGTTCGGGGCCTCGCGCCGGGTGGAGGCAGGGCTTGTCTTCGCGGCGGGAGCAAGCGTGGGGGTGGGCGTGGG
>DOJA01000060.1 GCA_003511945.1 Phycisphaerales bacterium
TCTTCACCCGAACTTCTCAAGCCGCAGGCGTCCTCGGGCCGCTGAGGTGCGCATGAAGAGGAGAACCACATGAAGACCCCCGCGATCACGCTCGCTGTTCTGGCCCTCGCAGCCCCCACTCTGGGGGGAGGCCCGCCGCCGGACTACGGCTTCAACTTCATCACCATCGGTGATCCGGGGAACCCCGCGTACCCCGGCAGCGCGCCGCCGCTGGTGGGAATGAGCCCGACCGCCCGCGCCGGGCGAGGCAGCGTCGCCTACGAGTACCGCATCGCCGAGACCGAGGTCACCACCACCCAGTGGATCGAGTTCCTCAACACCTTCACCACCCGCAACATCCCCGGCTTGCCCATCCGACCACCGACCTTCTGGGGCGGGCGCTTCGACCCGAACTATCCCGGCCCCGGCAGGCGCTACATCGTCAACGACGACCTGCCCGGCGCCGAACGCATCTCGGCCCACGGCATCTCGTGGTACGACGCGGCCCGGTTCGTGAACTGGCTCCACAACGGAAAGTCCTCCGACCCCGCGTCGCTCGAGTCGGGTGTTTACGACTCCTCCACCTGGATCCTCAACAAGGACTTCACCCGCCAGGACCAGCTCACGCGTTCGCCGGGCGCGAAGTACTGGATCCCCTCCCTCGACGAGTGGTTGAAGGCGGCGCACTACGACCCGAGCAAGAACGGCACGGGCGACCCGGGGTGGTGGCGCTTCAGTCACACCTCGGACGAGCCGCCCGTGCCGGGCCTGCCCGGCGCGGGGCAGTCGGCGGGGCCGCTGCCGGCCTTCTTCGGCGGGATGGATGTCCGCTACCTCCCGCTGGGCTCATATCCGGATGTCCGTTCGCCCTGGGGCCTGCTCGACACCTCGGGCGGGGCGGCGGAATGGACGGAAGAAGCGTTCTTTCCTGGGCAACTCAGTTTACGCGGCGTTGAGGAATCATGGTCGGGCGCGGGGCAGGGGCTCTACTTCATCGATTGGGCGGGAGAGGGGGGCGCTCGATTTCCAAATGTAGGGGGCAACGAAGGACTGAGAGTCGCGTCCCTGGTCCCGGGCGCGTCAACATGCATGGCTGGGGCAATCATGTGCTTAAGGTTCTGCACAAGGAGCAGGAGACGATGATCCAGTTTAGAATCCGCACTGCGATTTGTCTCGTGATCGGGTTGTTCATACCGATCCGCTCGGTGCTGGGCGTTGAACTGATCCTCACCTCTGTAGGCGGCACGAGCGAGCGCATTGTTGTGCCAGCAAACACACCGATCAGCATCGTCGGCAACAATGCTCTGCGCATTGTACGGATCTATTCGCTTACAACACCGCTCGAAGATATCGGGCCGGTCACACTGCTGGACGGAGGTGGCACGAACACGATTTTCGTTCTGATCGCGGGACAGACGAGCGTGATCGGCACATCTCCACAACCTACCGGATGCCGAAATCTTGCCGGGTTTGAGTCCACGCGGAGGAATGTAGAGTTGGTGGTGTCAATATCTGGCGATCTGCTCGGCAACATCTTGGCCAGCGAGATCTACTCCATCAATGTACTCCAGACCGTTCGCGCTCCGATCACGAGCGGCGTCGACTCCAACGACCCGGGAGTAGCATTCTTTGTCAGCGCAGGCTCGATCTCGTCTTTGGCAACCATCGAATCGCGAGCGAGCGATATCGGCACTAGCACAACTACTACAAACATGCTGGCCACGGTGCGGGCTCCATTGGGCGGGATCGGTTCGATCACTGCCGGAGGCAGCATCGGCTTTGCTCACAGCCCCGTGACTATTTCAGCGCTCGCGGACAACTCTGCGGGCAAGGGGATCGACCTCGTACGGGGATCGAATATCTACGGAGTGATCGTCGGTGCAGCAGCGGATTCCCGTATCGGTCGTGTCGAGACGACCGGAGCGGTTGCGTCGCCAAGCGGTGATCGTGGAATCATGTCGGGATCGGTCCAGACTGCAATCATGACGGCACCTGCGCCGGGCGGCGCCCCCCCGATCTCCATCTCTGGCGACCTCAAAGGCAATATCACCATCACGACCGATCTCTTCGGACCCCTGGAAATAGCTGGCGATGTCCTCCCCGGCAGCGTCATCCGCATCGGAGGCGTCGTCGAGACCAACCCGGCCGTCAGCCCCGCGCTCACCGGCCGGATCAACATCGCTGGATCGATGCACGGCACCATCGACATCGGCCAGACCTTGAGAGGCCCGCTCACCGTCGGCACGCCTGCAGGCCTCACAGGGCGCGTCTTCATCAACAACCAGATCGTCAACGGTCTGCCCGGCACCTCCCAATGGCTCCAGCCGGTCACGGTGGCGGGCGTCGAACTCGCAACACGCCCCTACTACTCCAACACCGCCTCATCCATCGGCGGCGGGTCCGTCGGCCTCGTCCCCTTTCAACTCCACGCCACCGACTGCTCCCCCATCGCCAACGAGGCCCTCGCGTACTGCTCGGCGCGCAGTGAAATCCGCATGCGCCACTACGGCCCCGTCGCCTGGAACCCCGCCGACGGCGACCCCTTCATCATCGAACGACGCCGAATCACGCACTCTGTCTAATCTTCACCCGAACTTCTCAAGCCGCAGGCGTCCTCGGGCCGCTGAGGAGCGCATGAAGAGGAGAACCGCATGAAGACCCCCGCGATCACGCTCGCTGTTCTGGCCCTCGCCGCCCCCGCTCCGGCGGGAGGCCCGCCGCCGGACTACGGGCTGGACTGGGTGACGATCGGGGCGCCGGGAAATGCGCCGACACCAGCAAGTCTGTACACGGTCAATGAACCACGAGCTGTAGGTCAGGTTGATTACGAGTATCGCATGACCCGCACTGAGGTCACGAATCAGCAGTGGCTCGAGTTCGTTCAAGCGTATCACCCGTTCAATCCCGGTTCGCCTAATAACTCGTTGCTCACTGGCACGGGCATCCAGTATATTTTCGGCCAGTATGTGTTAGAGACTGTTTCAGAACGTGA
>DOJA01000118.1:0-1729 GCA_003511945.1 Phycisphaerales bacterium
TGGGGGAGGGCCGGGGAGAGGGATTCCGCGCTTCTCCCTTCGTTCTTCATTCCCCCCAGTCCTCCTGCACGGGCGGCGCCACCTCGACCCGCAGCGGCTCGGTGGAGGTCACCTCCAGGTCCACCCCGCAGTCCGGGCAGGGCACGACTTCGCCGTTCAGCGGGCGTCGGCGGAGGGTCACCGGCGCGCCGCACTCGGGGCATTCACAGGAAACGGTCGTCGTCGTTGTCACGCTCGTCATGGGGATCTCCTTCAGGGTTGCGGGCGGCACGAAGGCCAAAACGACAACGGCCCCGGGACATCCGGGGCCGCGCTGGGTGCTGCGCTGACTCTTCGAGGGGGGCTTAGACCCTGCACGCGCAGCCGAGAGCGGACGCCCGGACGATCGGGGCGGTTTTCGCTTTCAGGGCTTTGCGGGAGGTGTGGGTCATGGGATCTCGAGTCAACCGTCGGGGCCGGGCCTCGACTGGCCGTCAACAATAGTCGGAGTTTCCCGCCCGTCAACTTGACTCCTCCTCGACGGACCCGCACGGCCCCCGGCGCGAGCCGGGCCTTGACCCCTCGCTCCGCGAACCCCTGCTCGACCCGAGCGCGATGTTCGTCGCGATGGGCTGAACTCTCTCGGCGTCACCGAGGAGGCCCAACGACGCGGGGGAGAACGACGGGCGCCTTCGGGCGCGCGCGTTGGAACTTGTGAACTTCATCGACGCCCGTCCGCTCCGGTGCGCGCTGTGCCGCACGCCCTGACAGAGACGGGCGCGGGGTCTACAGTCGGGCATGCGCGTCGCTCTTACCGGCGGGTCAGGGTTCATCGGGTCGTTCATCGCGAAGGAGGCCGCCCGGCGTGGGCACCGGGTCACGGCCCTGGTGCGCGAGACGAGCCGTCGGCACCACATCGAGCCGTTCGTGGACCGCTTCGTCGTCGGCGATCAGGCGGACGAGCGCGCGTGGGGCGCGCTCGTCGAGGGCGCGGACGGGCTCGTTCACAACAGTCTGGACTGGCGCGCCGCGCGGGCCGCCGGCTTGCCGGGCGGCGCGGAGTTCAATGAACTCCTGCAGCGGAACCTTGTCGCCGCCCTGCGCCTGGTGCGTGAGAGCGCGCCGCTGCCCGTGGTCTTCATGTCGTCCATCGCGGTTCACCACGACATGCGCCCGCGCTGGGAGGGGCGGCCCGACGAGGACCACCCCCTGCGCCCCTCCACCGACTACGGCGCGCTGAAGGCGGCTGTCGAGGCGTACCTGTGGGCCGAGCACTTCGGCTCGACTCCCGCGCGCCATGTCGCCGCCGTGCGGCCCTGCGCCGTGTACGGCATCGACCCCAACCTCCCCCGCAGCCACGGGTACGCGGCCATCGAGGCCGTCCGGACCGGAGCGCCCTTCACCCGGCGCGGCGGCGGGAAGTTCGTTCATGTCGAGGATGTCGCCCTCGCGACGCTCAACGCGCTGGAGCGTCCCGGCGCGAGCGGGCTGGCTTTCAATCTTGTCGACTGCTACGCCCGCCACGCCGACTGGGCGCGACTGGCCTGCGAAGCGCTGGGCGCTCGGGTGGAGATCGACTTCTCCAGCCCCGAGCGTCCGAGCAACATGTTCGACACCCGGCGCACCCGCGAGGTGCTGGGCGTGGCGATGGACCGCGGGCACGAGGGGATCCGTGGGCACCTTCGGGGGCTGGTCGCCGTCATGGGGTGAGGGGGAACGGGTTTCGGGTGTCGGGTGTCGGGTTTCGGGT
>DOJA01000118.1:1796-3025 GCA_003511945.1 Phycisphaerales bacterium
TCGGGTGTCGGGTTTCGGGTTTCGGGTTTCGGGAGTGATGGTGTGCCGCGCTCGCGTGGGTGGCGGTCGCTGCTGACTTCCTCCGCCCCGGGGGGTTTGTGAGAGCCGGGGAGAGGGACATGGGGTCCTTGATCGATTCGTTGCGCCGGCCGCAGGCGAGTGCCGCAGGGTGCTGGGGTACGGCCGCAGGTCGTGCCCCGCGGCGGCGGACATGAACCACGGGGCACGCGGCGGACCGCGTACCCCGGCACCCATTGATCTCCTTGATGAGCGCCCAGTGTCCTTACCGCCTGCGCCCTCCCAGGGGGAGGGGGAGGAAGGCGGAGCGTCGAGGTGGCTCAGCCCCTCGGGCCGGCCTTGCGGATGGTGTCGCTCATCTCGAACTTGGCGTCGTTCTCACGGAACTTCTTGGCGAGGTCGCGGGCCTTGGCGTCGTAGGCGGCCTTGTCTTTCCAGGTGTTGCGGGGGTGGAGGACTTCGCTGGGCACCTTGCCGCCGGGGATGCTGTCGGGGATGGGCAGGCCGAAGATCTCGTCGGGGGTGAACCTGGCGTTCTTGAGCGAGCCGTTGAGGATGGCTCCGATCATGGCGCGGGTGTAGGCGAGTTTGAAGCGGGAGCCCGTGCCGTAGGGGCCGCCGGACCAGCCGGTGTTGACGAGCCAGACATCGGCGTTGTGGGTGTTGATCCGGTCGGTGAGCATCTCGGCGTAGCGCTGCGGGGGTCGGGGGAGGAAGGGGCCTCCGAAGCAGGGAGAGAAGTTCGGCTGGGGCTCGGTGACGCCCGCTTCGGTGCCGGCGAGCTTGGAGGTGTAGCCGTTGATGAAGAAGTAGGCCGCCTGCTCGCGAGAAAGTCTGCTGACCGGGGGGAGCACGCCGAAGGCGTCGGCGGTGAGGAAGATGACATTCCTGGGGTGGGCGCCGAGGGAAGGGATCACGGCGCCGGGGATGAACTCGACGGGGTAAGTGACGCGGGTGTTCTCGGCGTACTTGGCGGAGTCGTAGTTGACCTGACGGGTGTTGGGGTCGATGTCGACATTTTCGAGGACGGAGCCGAAGCGGATGGCGTCCCAGATCTGGGGCTCGGTCTCCTTGGAGAGTTTGATGCACTTGGCGTAGCAGCCGCCCTCGAAGTTGAAGACGCCGGTGGAGGACCAGCCGTGCTCGTCGTCGCCGATGAGGGAACGATCGGGGTCGGCGGAGAGGGTGGTCTTGCCGGTGCCGGAGAGGCC
>DOJA01000118.1:3160-3683 GCA_003511945.1 Phycisphaerales bacterium
CTCGCCGGCGTACTCGGTGCCGAAGATGAGGACGCGCTTGCGCGTGAGGGACTGGGCGATGCAGAACCCGGTGGGCGCGACGCCCGCCTTCTCGGCCTCGGCCTTGGTGAGGCGGCGCGTGCCGCAGTTGAGGATGGTCCAGTCGGGGCGGAACGAGGCGAGTTCATCGGCGGTGGGATTGATGAAAAGGGTCTGGACAAAGAGGGCGTGCCAGGCCTGCTCGGCGTAGGTGCGGGAGGCGAGGCGGTGCTTCTTGTCGGCGCCGACGAAGCCGTCGAAGACATAGACGGCGTCGCGCTTGGAGAGGTGCTCGCGGGCGAGGGACTCGAGGTATTCAAACCCGGCGGGAGAAACGGGCTGGTTGACCTTGCCCCACCAGATGTTGTTGTGGATGTCGGGGGTGTCTTCGAGGTACTTGTCGTTGGGTGAGCGTCCCGTGCGGTCGCCGGTGCGGACGGAGAGCGTGCCGTTGGCGGCGAGGATGCCTTCTTTGTTGGCGAGGGCGATTTCGATAAGTCGCGGC
>DOJA01000118.1:3767-4165 GCA_003511945.1 Phycisphaerales bacterium
CGATAAGTCGCGCGGCGGGGAGATTGCGGTGGAGTCGCTCGGGCGCGATGGAGAGATCGGGATGAGCGAGCGTGGCGGGCATCTGGGTGCTCCGTTGAGTCGTGCCGCGCGGGGCGCGGGGAAATGGCCTTCGAAAAGGGGGAATCGTCGAGTATACCTCGGGGGCGGGGCGGTTCGGGCGCGGGAGCGGGGCGCGGGGTGGCGCGGCGAGTGAAACGGTTTACTTCGTGCGCGGCCCCGTGAGGTGGGTATGATCTGGGCTGGGCTGCCGGTCGCTCTGCGGCTCTCGGCGGCGGCACTGTTGGTGGCTATAGCTCAGTTGGCAGAGCACCGGGTTGTGGTCCCGGTTGTCGCGGGTTCGAATCCCGTTAGCCACCCTTGGGCGGTTCAGCGGGTCC
>DOJA01000118.1:4209-4741 GCA_003511945.1 Phycisphaerales bacterium
CCGCAGGAAGCGCGGACCCGCTGTCGTTGATATGGCGTGAAGCCGGACCGGATCCTCGCGGGAGGAGCGATTCTCGGCCTGGGACGCGTTCGAGCGTGACGAGCGGTGCCGTCGGGGGTGCATCCCGCCCCACGCGCTCGTGCGCGGGCGAGTTGTCGAACTCCGTCCTGCCTCCCCAGCGCACTCATCCATCCCCGAACTCACCCCCCTCGACCGTCCGATACTCAACCTCATGACCATCGCCGGCCGAATCTCTCCGGTTGCTTCGCGGGATGCTGCCCTGTCTCGCGCGCGGAGACTTGCCCTGACCTCGCTGTTCCTCCTCATCCTGTGCGCCTTTTCCGTCGCTAGTGGAGCGCTGGCGCTGACCGGCACGCTTGTCGGGCTCGGCGCGACGGCGGGCGTTGTGGCGCTCGCGTGTGTCCCGCTCGGGTTGACGCTGGTGTCCACGCTGCTGGGGCCCACGGCCGCCCGGCTGGCGGATTCCGGCGGGCGTCTGTCGATCCCTCTCGCCGCCCCCGCCCCCGCCCCC
>DOJA01000156.1 GCA_003511945.1 Phycisphaerales bacterium
CCCCCGGAACCGCCCCCGGAACCGCCCCCGGAATCGCCCCCGGAGCCAGCGCGGATGTGGATGGCTTCGCGCTCGAAGGGCGCCCGGCCCAGGTGGTCGAGACCCTCGAGCGTCGCATCGAGAAGATGGACGACAAGCTCGGCAAGCAGTTGCTCAAGATCGAGCGCACGGCCGAGAAGCGGTTCAAGCAGCGGTTCAAGCGCATCAAGGAGGACTGCATCGACCTGCCCTTCGGCGGCGAGGAGTGCCTCGTCGACGAGAAGGAGAAGCTGAGCATCGAGCAGCGGATGGACCGCGCGTTCCGTGTGCTCGACGAGGGCACGGAGAAGCTGGAACGGGACGAGCAGCGAGCGCTCGAGCGCCAGGAAGAAGTCGCCCTGCTGGCGATCGACACGCTCGAAGCGGCCCCGCAGCCGAGGAACGCCGACCCATCGGACTACGCCGAGGCGCGCCAGTGCATCCGCGACGCCATCTCGAACCGCCAGATGGCGTTCGAGGCCCGCCTGCTGGAGAGCCGCGAGCGGATCGAGACGCGGCTGATGGAACTGCTGGAAGCGGAAGGGTCGCCTGCGCGGTGAGTCAACGGGCGTGGCGCCCGCGGAGAGTGCCCCGTTGCGAAATCCCCGGGGCAGAGCCCGGGCGCGCGGAGGTCCGCGTTCGGACTCCTTTGGGTGACCCCGCCGGCTGAGGTGACTCTGCCCCCCTTCCTCCGGTCGGATGGCGGCGCACCACGGGGCACCGGCCCGTCCGGCCAGGAAGAGCTGCCGGTCGACAGTGGCGTGACAGCCCCACCGACAGACGACTTCCGCGTGCCGCCATTGGCGGGATACCCAGACACAATCCGATCTGAATGTGAGCGTTCAGTGTTGATTTGGATTGCGTTCATTCCATTCGGACCCAGGATTGATGCCGTGGTGGGACGACGGGCGCCCGTTGTCCCTTCACAACAAAGCGGGAGGCCGGTCCATGGAGAACCCTATTGGTCGCGTCGGCGCGGTCATGGTGTTGGCGGCGTTGTGCCTGACATCGACATGGACTCCTTCCGCTCGAGGGGGGGACCTGAGCCCTCCGGCGGGCCCAATCGAAGCGACGATGAAGTCGCTGGAGGCGATCGAGCCGCGGTCCATCCTCAAGTCGTACTTCGGGTCGGGGACCGCCGTACACCTAGTCACCCAACCCGCGCACATTGTCCTGACCGAGGATGTGTCGGTCCCGGCGGGCAAGAGCGGCATCGTGATCGACCTGCCCCCCGGCGTCGAGGGCGTGGTGTCCATCGATCTGAACGGCTTCTCGATCGTGGGGCAGCCCGGCTCGCTGCACGCGGTGCACTGCAAGGCCGGCGGAGGTGGCGGCGGCAGAACCTACAACCTTCTCTCGTCGTTCCCCGCGACATGGCGTTCGGTGGGCGGCTCGGGCCTCAGGGTAGACGGGGCCTTGTCGGTGAGCGTCAGCGGCGTGGTCATCAGACAGTGCGGCGCGGACGGCATCATCATCGTCGGCGCTGAAGAATGCGACATCGCCGCTGATGTGCACGACTGCGCCGGCGACGGCGTCGAGTTCGCCCAGTGCAGCAGGGTGACCTACAAAGCCAAAGCCGGACTAAGCGGGCGCCCCAGGCTGCGCGTCGCCGGCAGCGGGGGGCACGGCGTCCATGTTCATCAGTGCGACGATGTCACCCTTTCGGCCGCTGTCCGCGACTCGGCGCTCGACGGCGTCCATGTGATCGACACGCTGCGGTGCGAACTGATCACCGATGTCGCCGGCTGTGGGGGCGTCGGGGTGCGCGTCGACAATGCCGGGCGGTGCGACGCCGAGGTGGAGGTGAGCACCTGCGCCGGCCACGGCGTCCATCTGTCGAACATCCCGGCCGGCTTCGTGACCAAGAAGGGCTCCGGGCAGCTCGCGGGCAAGAAGCGGGGCGATGTGTCCGACATCGGCGGGCACGGCATCCTCGCGGAGAACTGCGCGCGCCTCGTGGTCTCGGGCGTGAGCGTGACGGATTGCGGGCTCGACGGGCTGCATGTCTCGGGCGCTGCATCGGTCCAAGTCGAGGACTGGCGCGACGAGGACTGCGACGGCGATGGCGTCGAGATCAAAGCGGGCGGGGCTCCGCCCCCCGATGTCCGCATCGTGAACAGTTCCAGCACCAACGCCGGCGGCAACGGGGCACGCCTTGCCGTCAAGATCGGGCGCATCGAGCTCATGACCTGCACTGGCGCCGGGCTCCACGGGATGGACATCGACTGCGACGATCTCGTGCTGAGCGAGTGCACGAGCAGCGCCAACACCCAGTGCGGCCTGAGCGCCCGCGTCCGCAGGGGCATGCAGGACATCGGGAGCGCCTACAACGACAACGGCTGGCAGGGGAGCATCCTGGCTCCGGCGCTGGGCTCGGTGCAGGAGAAGGCCAACAAGTCCCGGTGCAGCGCGCGAGGCAACGGCTTCTCCCTGCCCGGGGGCGGGGCCGGATTCGAGTTCAGCGGGATCTCCAGCGTCTCGATGCACGAGTGCGACGCCTCCAGCAACGCCGGCAGCGGAGTGGTCATCGGCGACCTCGACCGCGACGGGCGCCTCGACCTCGTCACCTGCTCCTCCAACGGGCTCCACGGCGTGCATGTCCCCGCCCCCACGAGCGGGCTCCCCGGCGGGAGACTCAACGCGACAGGCGTGCTGACCGACGGCAACTCGATGGACGGGATGCGCCTCGAGGGGACCACCGGCGGCCAGATCAGCGAGTGCGTGTCCACGAACAACGGCGCCATGGGCATGGTCCTCATCGGCGCCAGCCATGTCGTGCGCGGCAACACCTGCACGAGCAACGCCGGCGGTCCGATGTTCGTGCCCGTCCCCGGCAATGTCGTTGGGCCTCTGGTCGACGAGCTCACCGTCGCGGGCAACTGCAACCCGGCGGCGAACTATGTGCACTGAGCGAGCGAGAGCAAGAACGCCCCGCGGCATCTATGCCACAGGGCGTCCGGAGGTGTGGGGTATCTCTATGAGCCGGCTCGGCGCGATCGGGCCGTGCGGGTTCAGTCCTTCACCTTGAACTCCGCGTCGACCACATCGTCGCCCCCCGGCCCCCCCGG
>DOJA01000100.1:0-156 GCA_003511945.1 Phycisphaerales bacterium
GGGGGGGGTTCCGGGGGGGGGGCGCCCGCGCTGCGTGCGCGCCTCCAGAGCAGCCGGACCCTCGTATCGACCGACGGCGAGGACGAAGCGTGAGCCCGCTGCACGCCGGACGCTCGTCAGATCACTCCGAGCGCCTGCGCCGCCTGCGCCCCCCGC
>DOJA01000100.1:349-4578 GCA_003511945.1 Phycisphaerales bacterium
GGAACTCGCCCGCGCCGCCGGCCGGGCGGGCGAGGCGCCCATCGGGGCGATTATCTACGAGACCGAGTCCGGGCGCCTGGTCAGCGAGGGCGCCAACACCCGCGAAACGGACGACGACCCCACGGGACACGCCGAGGTCGTCGCCATCCGCGCCGCCTGCCGGGCGCGGGGCGATTGGCGCCTGAACGACTGCACCCTCGTCGTGACGCTGGAACCCTGCTGCATGTGCGCCGGGGCGATCGTCGCCGCGCGGCTCGGGCGCGTCGTCTACGGCACCGACGACCCCAAAGCCGGCGCGGTGCGATCCCTCTACCGGCTGCTGGAGGACCCGCGCCTCAACCACCGCGTCTCGCCCATCCGCGGCGTGCGGGCGGCCGAGGCCGGCAACCTGCTGCGCGAGTTCTTCCGCGCCAGGCGGGGAAAATAGGGGGCGGTCGGGGAGAGCGACACAGATCGCTCGGGTGGCATGCTTGTGGCTTAGCACAAGCATGGCTTGTGATGGAGCCACATGCTCGCTCAGAGCAGCAAGCATGCCACGCGGCGTTGCTCACACCCCGGCCAGTTCGCCGTCGGCGTGCGGCACGGGGGCGCGGCTCGCGGAGCGTCCCTGGCCGGGCGACTTGGGGTTGATCCCGATCGACGCCAGGTGCTCGTGCCACGCCTCGGTGTGGACTTCCCAGAAGTGCTCGAAAGAGTGGCGGATGTCGAAGGGCTGCATCGACGCCGCCGCCGCCCGCCCCATCAGCCCGCGCTTCTCGTCGTCGGTGATGAGGCCCACCAGCGTGTCGATCCACGATGACATGTCGTCGGCGGGCAGCACGAAGCCGGTCCGGCCGTGCTGCACGACCTCCTTGGGGCCGCCCTGATCGGTGACCAGCACCGGGAGCCCGGAGGCCTGGCTCTCCATGACGACCTGACCGAGCGTGTCGGTGGTGGAGGGGAAGGCGAAGACATCGCTGGAGGCGTAGATGCTGGAGAGCTCCTCGGCGTGGCGGAAGCCCAGGAAGTGGCAGTGGCGTCCCTTGAGCGCCTCCTCCATGGTCTTGCGGTAGGGGCCGTCGCCCACGACCACGAGGTCCGCGGCGCGTCCGGCGCGTTCGCAGCGGTCGTGGACGGTCTTCCACGCCTCGGCGAGCATGGGCAGGTTCTTCTCGACGCTGACGCGCCCGACATAGAGCACCTTGACGCTCGCGCGGGCGATCCCCGCGCAGGCCGACGCGGGCTCGTGTTCGATCTTCCGCCACACGGTGGGGTCGCAGAAGGAGGTGTTGAACCGGCTGGTCTCGAGCCCGGGCATCAGGCGGACCATCTTCTCCCGCGGCAGGCCGAGCTCGACGAGCGACTCGACATAATCCGCCGAGCGGGTGAAGACGCTGCGGAACGGGGTGTAGAAGAACTTCATGAAGGAAGTGGTCAGCCAGGTGAAGGCGTGGTCGTCGAAGAGGCGGTCGACATAGGCGGGGAAGTCGGTGTGGTAGACGCCCAGCACCGGGACGCGGAGCATCTTGGCGGCCAGGAACCCGATGAGCCCGACGGGGCCGGGCGTCGAGATGTGGATGACATCGGGCTGGTGCCTGTCGACATGGCGGAGGATCTTCATGAGGGGCGGGAGGACGACCTCCAGCTGCTCGTACCTGGGCATCTTGGTGGCGAAGACGGGCCTGAAGTTGAAGATGTTCGACCAGCGGGGCGTGTCGAAGGTGGTGCTGGTGATGACCTGCAGGTCGCGCCCGGTCTGGTTGGCCTGGTGGGCGACATTCTGGATGAAGCGGCACACGCCGTTGACATCGCCCAGCGTGTCGGTGAACAGACTCACCCGCATCGGGCGCTCCAGCACGCTGACGCCCGAGCCGGGCTCCGCCGCGTCGTGCTCCAGCCGCTCCAGCATGTTCCGTTCCTTGTTCTGATGGAAGAGCGAGAAGAGGTAGGGCAACTGGGCCGCGTGGACGACCAGGTAGGAGATCAGGTGATCGACGATCCCGATCTTGTCGCGTTCGCGGATGGATCGCACCGCGCCGGAGGCCATGAAGGCGTTCATGGCGCTGCACAGTTCGTCGGTGAAGGCCTCCATCCGCTCGTGGTGGGAGATGGGGGCGCCGTCGCTCCACGCCGAGGGGTCCAGCGCCGCCCGCAGGTCGGGGTAGGACTCGAGGATCGGCCCCAGCGTCTCGCGCAGGGCGCTGAGCACGGGGAGCGACTTCCTCTTGCGGCTGAGTTTCCGCCTCGCCTCGTCCAGCCACAGCGCCGGCTTGGCGGGCCTGGGCGCATCGACGCCCGCGAAGCGCACCAGCTTGCTGGCGATGTACCGCTGGCGGGGGTTCAGGCGGTCGTGGAGGCGGCGCCCGTAGTAGTGCGCGCCGACCGTCGCCAGCTGGTGCGCCAGCAGCGAGGAGTGCCCGGCCACGCCGCCGACCTCGCCGTGCCCGACCACGACCCGCCTGAGGAAGGCGAGCGGGTCGGTGATCTTGCGCCCATCCTCGCTCGCGACGCCCGTCCAGGTGCGCCCGACATTGAGCAGGCCGTGGTCGTCGGACCCTCCGGTGACGCCCTTGTGCCAGATGCGGCTCCACAGGGGCTCGATCTGGTGGGTTCGGGACAGTTCCTGCGAACGGCGCGGCGTGAGGGCCTGCAGGTAGCGTTCGACCACGGCGCGGTGCGTGCCCGCGTGGGCGCCGTTGAGGACCTCCCACCCCTTGAACAGCAGCGCGCAGCGCTCCAGGTGCCACGCGGTCAGGCGCCCGTTCTGGACATACAGCGGGTGCGCCAGCGCGTGGGGCAGGGCGTTGTCGCTCAGCCACTGGGCGAAGGCGTAGACATCGTCGCGCAGCCCCAGCGTCTCCAGCTCGGCGTGCTGAGCGGGGCTCAGCCCCCAGACCAGGACATGGAGCATGCAGCGGTCCTCGGGGAAGTGGACGGAGACTTCCTCCCCGACCACGAAGCCCTCGAACCCGCGCTCGACCAGCTCCATGGCGCCGTCGATGGTGTCGTGGTCGGTGATCGTGACCAGGTCCATGCCCCGCGCCCGGGCCTGGTCGTACACCTTCTCGGGCGGGCTGAAGCACTCGGGCATGTCGATGGCGCCCAGGGCCGCGATGACGGGCTCGCGGCTGGCGTGGGAGTGGCAGTGCATGTCCATCCGCGTCAGGCGCGACAGTCGCTCGCGCTGCGGCGCGTCGGACAGGGGGACCGCCTGGTCGATCGACTGATCCTCATGCGCCATGACCGTGCTCCGTGGCCTTCGCCGGGGCGCTCCGCGCCCGCGCCGTGGCGGCGAACCGACTGCGCCGAGGACGCGCCTCCGTCGCGCGCCCGCGTCCCGAACCGATCAACGCACCGGGCGTCACAACCCGCCCTCGCGTGTCCTGCTGCAATTCATTGCGGCGGCGCTGGCCCTCTCTCCGCACGCCGCGACGCCTGATCCTGCGTGTCCCCGCGTCCCTGCGGGCTCCTCTTGACGCATCCATGCTGGCGGGGATGGTAGACGCCATGATGGAATACCGTCGGCCCGGGGGCGGTCTACCCTCTCAAGCGGGGCGTGCCCCCCGGATCGGCCCCGGCCCCCGAGCCGGCGAGCCGGCACGACGCCCGACCGAACCGGCGAAAGCCGCGTCCGGGCCTGGAAAACAGGCCTATTCCGTTCACGAAAGGACCGCACCATGTCACGACTCCGCACGATCGACCCCGCCCACAGTGAAGGGCGTGTGAAGGAAATCTTCGAAGGGCCCCTCAAGGGCAAGCACCTGAACATCTTCAAGGGGATGGCCAACTCCCCCGCCGCGCTGGACGCGTACCTCGCGTTCTCGGGCGCTCTGGGCAAGGCCGCCCTCTCCGCGGCGGACCGTGAACTCATCGCCCTGGCCACCGCTGAGGCCAACGAGTGCGCCTACTGCCGCGCCGCTCATACCGCCATCGGGAAGAGCGTCGGGCTGACGGACGACCTCACTGTCGCCGCCCGGAGGGGCGCGATCGGGGCCGACCCCAAGCGGGACGCGATTGTGAAGTTCGCGCTCAAACTGCATGAAAAGCGCGGGCATGTGTCCGACGCGGACCTCAAGGAGTTCCGCGCCGCCGGGTTCACCGACGGGCACATCGTCGAGGTCGTGGCCACCTACGCCATCAACCTCTTCACGAACTACTTCAACCATGTCAACGACACGGCGGTTGATTTCCCGGCCCCGCCCGCGCTGAAGTAACCCCCCCGGAGCGCCCCCCGGAGCGCCCCCCGGAGC
>DOJA01000101.1:0-273 GCA_003511945.1 Phycisphaerales bacterium
TGATGCGCCTGCTGCGAGCTTTGGGCAAAGCGGGCGTCAAGCCGTTCGACGCTCCGGTGATCCGCATGCCGCCTCCGCCGGGGGTTGCCCTGCTTCACAGGCAGACGCCGCCCCGTTTCCGTTATCTCCTGCGTCACGCCCGGCGGTTGCGACTGGTTCCAAACCGCGCCAGGCTTGCCGTGCTGACCGCCACGGTGACGCCCCGCCGGTTCAATCACCTCGCCCGCCTCGCCGACTTGATTCGCCGCCGCGCTGACCGGGAGGCGATTGGGG
>DOJA01000101.1:533-4059 GCA_003511945.1 Phycisphaerales bacterium
CGCACCGTCCGCGGTGCGCGTCTTCTCTGTCTCCCACGCGTTCGCAGTTCCCGGTTCCCATCCGGCTGATCTTTCTTCCGGTAACCATTCTTTCGGCCTCCGACAGCCCGAATAACGCGCCTGGCGCCAAAGATTGGAGCCGTTAGGCTTGCGCATGTGATAAGATGTGTCTGGCTGATCTCATGGTCCACATGCCTTGAGTGCTCCGGGGCTCAGCCGATCAAGGCTGTGCATTGTTCAGTCGATCAACGATTAGTTACCCTGCCTCTTCCACGTGAAGTCGAGGCTACGCAGCTGCGAGGTTCCATCAGGGTCGCGCGGCAGATAGGAATGACGCATGTCCAACGGAAGAACTGGAAAGGGCGGACCCGGCGGCGGAGGCAAAGGCATGGGCGATCAAACAACAAGCGGCCCTGGCGGCGGTGATGGCGGATTCAAGGGGCGGCGGGTCACCACCTGCTCCTTCTGCGGCAAGACGTCGCGCGAAGTGGGCCCCATGGTCGAAGGCCCCAACGATGTCTACATCTGCGCCAACTGCACCGACCTGTGCCAGAACATCTTCAAGCAGGAGCGTCGGCGGGTGACGGCGAGCCGCCATGTGCTGGGGGCGATCCCCTCGCCGCGGCAGATCTCGGAGTTCCTGGACCAGTATGTGATCGGTCAGCACTTCGCCAAGAAGGCGCTGTCGGTGGCGGTGCACTCGCACTACAAGCGTCTGCGCCATCTTGAGAGCGAGGAGACGAGCGTCGAGCTGGACAAGAGCAATGTCATGCTGATCGGGCCGACCGGCTCGGGCAAGACGCTGCTGGCCAAGACGATGGCGCGGATCCTGAATGTGCCCTTCGCCATCGGCGACGCGACGACGCTGACGGAGGCGGGGTATGTGGGCGAGGATGTCGAGAACCTGCTGCTGAAGCTGCTGCAGGCGGCGGACTACGACCTCGAGTCGGCGCAGCGCGGGATCATCTACATCGACGAGATCGATAAGATCGGCAAGACCAGCAACAATGTGTCGATCACGCGGGATGTGTCGGGCGAGGGCGTGCAGCAGTCGCTGCTGAAGATGCTGGAGGGGACGATCGCCAATGTCCCGCCGCAGGGGGGGCGCAAGCACCCCGAGCAGCAGTACATCCAGATGGACACCTCGAACATCCTGTTCGTGTGCGGCGGGACATTCGTGGGGCTGGAGGAGATCATCCGGCGCCGGCTGGGGCGGAGCCGCATCGGGTTCACGACCGACGGGGCGCGGAGCACGGAGCAGGAGACGGCCGCGGTGCTGGCGAGCGTGACGGCGGAGGACCTGATCGAGTTCGGGATGATCCCGGAGCTGGTGGGGCGGTTGCCGGTGATCGCGCCGCTGATGCCGCTGACGCTGGAAGTGATGGTGTCGGTGCTGACGGAGCCCAAGAACGCGCTGGTGAAGCAGTACGAGTACCTGTTCAGTCTGGAGAACGCGAAGCTGTCGTTCACGGACTCGGCGCTGGAGGCCATCGCGGGGCGAGCGCTGGAGCGGAAGACCGGCGCCCGGGCGCTGCGGGCGGTGATGGAAGAGGTGATGATGGAGCTGCTCTACGAGCTGCCCGAGGTGGCGCACGAGGGGGCGGAGTTCGTCATCGACCGGGAAGCGGTGCTCCGGCCGCGGCGTCTGGCGGACCTGCGGGTGGCGCGGAAGGAATCGGCGTGAGGGTCGGGCGCGGGTGTCGCTGAATTCCTAGCGTCGGCGAGAGAATCAACTTGTTGACTTGCGGGCCGGCCCGGCTAGCGTTGGGTCGTGGCTCAACTGCGTCCAACCCGCTCCGACGGAGACGCGCTCGCGGAGCGCCATCGCGCGTGCTGCGCCGAGGGCGACCCGCGCCGGTGGAAGAACGCGCCGCTCGCGCAGCGTGTGTTCATTCTGCACAACCTGATCATGCGGACGGCGGACCGGCTCGTTGAACCCCACGGGTTGACGAGCAGCCGCTGGCTGCTGCTGGGAGCGCTGGAGCAGTTTGAGTCGCCCCCGACGCTGAGCGAGCTGAGCGGGAACGCCTTGCTGAGTCTGCAGAATGTGAGCCGGATGGTGGCTTCGCTGGAGGCGGACGGCCTGGTGGAGCGGTACACGCTCGCGGGGCGCGGGCGGTCGGTGTTTGTGCGACTGACGGCGCGGGGCGTGCGGACGCTGGAAGAAGCGGAGTCGGCGGCGGTCGTGTTCGCCAGGGGGTTGCTGGCGGGGCTGGACGCTCCCACGGTGGACGACACCGAGCGGCGGCTGGAGCGGTTGATCACAAACCTGGAAGGATTGGAGCGCCGGCTGGAAAGTCCCGGTGAGGGGGGGCGCGCGGAGCGGGAATCAGAACTGGAGCAGCGATGAACGGACGGAGTCGGTTGTGGACGCGGTCGGTGGCGGCGGCGCTCGGAGGGGTGTTGGGCGCGGGAGGGGTGTCGTCCGCGCAGCCGGGCGGCGGCCCGCTCCCCGCCAATGTGCGTGTGGAGGCGGTGCGGGGAGAGACGGTCGATCGGCTCCGTGAGGTGACGGGCGAGTTGCGGGCGGTGCGCTTGGCGCGGGTGGCGTCCGAGGAAGCGGGGCTGGTGGTCGAGTTGACCGCCGAGGCGGGGGACCGCGTGGAGGAGGGCCAAGTCATCGCGCGCCTGCGGGATGAACTGAAGAGGTTCGAGCTGGAGCGCCGGGAGGCGGAGGAGCGCAGCGCCGCGGCCCAGGTCGTCGAGCGCGAGGCGCAGGTGGAGAAGGCCGAGCGCGACCTGAAGCGGCTGTCCGATCTGCAACGCCAGCAGGGCGCCTCGGAGACCGAGGTGGACGACGCGCGGACGCGGGTCAAGGAAGCGGAGGCGCGGCTCGCGCAGGCGCGGGCGGATGCGCTGTCGGCGCTGGCCGAGTCGCGGACGGCACGCCAGCGGCTGAGCGACATGCAGATCCGGGCGCCCTTTGCCGGGAGCGTGGTCGCGAAGGCGGCCGAGGTGGGGGCGTGGGTTCGCGAGGGCGACACGGTCGTCGAACTGGTGCAGTTCGACACCGTGGATGCGTACATCGATGTGCCCGAGCGGTTCGTGCGGACGCTGACCCCGGGGAAGACGGGGGTGGAGGTCCGCCTGCCGGCGCTGGGACTTTCGCGGGTTGAGAAGGTGGACACGATCGTGGCGTCGGGCGACCGGCTGGCGCGGACCTTTCCGGTGCGGGTGCGGATGGCCAACGCGGACGGGGTGCTCCGCCCGGGGATGAGCGTCGTGGCGCTGGTGCCGACGGGCGAGCCGATGGAGGCGATGACGATCTCGAAGGATGCGGTGCTGCGGAGTGACGCGGGGCCGTTCGTCTATTTCGACGCGGGCGGGGTGGCGGCGATCGCGCCCGTGGAGACGGTGTTCGCATCGGGAGAGCGGTATGTCATCCGGTCGCCGGTGCTCAAGCCGGGGATGACGGTGATTGTCGAGGGCAACGAGCGGGTGTTCCCGGGTCAGCCGCTGAACATTTTGAAGGCGTCGCCGGGTGGCGCGCAAGGGGCGCCGCGGGAGGGGGCAGCGGGGGCGGATC
>DOJA01000158.1:0-143 GCA_003511945.1 Phycisphaerales bacterium
TGGATGAAGCACGCGTGCGGCTGGGGGTGGGAGTAGGCGTCCTCGCACAGGCGCACCTCGCCGGTCCTGGGGTCGGCCATGAAGTGGCCCTGCGCCGGGCCGCTGATGGCGTAGGCCCAGTTCAGCCCGGTGTTGAACCACTG
>DOJA01000158.1:474-5159 GCA_003511945.1 Phycisphaerales bacterium
AGAGGAAGAGGAAGAGGAAGAGGCGAGGCCCTTCGGCCCGCCGTCCTCGGGCACTCCGGCCTTGCGGAAGTACTTGGAGACCATGATGTCGGTGGCCAGCTGCGACCACGACTCAGGTACTTCCGCATCTTTCATTTCAAATACAATAGACCCGTCAGGATTGCTAATTCGAGATGATCGCTTGATCCACTTCACTGAGGCAATGGGATCGGAGTTGGGCTTTGTGAATTTTCGAGCGATTCGCATGATCTTATACCTATCGAGTCGCGTATGCAACCGGTCGCGTCCGACCCACGGCGTCAGGTGCCTGTTCGCAGTTTCTTCTTCACGCCAGACGCCAGCTGATCAATTTTCAGCTTCGCCGCGGGGAGCGCCTCCGGAGGGGTGTTTCCCGCGTTCTCAATAGCTTTTCGTACCCCTGCCGCAACATTGTGGTGCGTCTTGCACGCGACAGACTCGCTCTTGACACCCTGGCGGAGAAGGGCCGCTCGCGTCTGGGTGATTCGGAACAGGTTTGCGGCCAACTCCTCACTGCCCGCGTGATCCAAGTGATTCACCGAGGCAGGAAGACCCTTCTTAATTTTGACTTGGGCCGCACTTAGACCTCCGTAGAGCCCTTGTATACCCATGCCGTTGAATTTCTCAAAATCATGCACGCCGCTGCTCTTTGCAACCCCGTTGAGCTTGTTCGCTTCTGTCGCAACATCAAGTCTAGTCTTTAGCCGCTTCTCGTCCTCGAGCTGTTGCCGGTCGACCTGCAGGGCGAAATAAACCTGTGCGAGCCCAACGAGCCCATCGTTCGGATCGCAATTCATGACAAACAGATAGGCGGCGTATTTAGAGAGAACTGTTTCTCCGGGTTGCTCGAATATCCCGCCTTCACGGAAGTGGTCACGCAGAGGCATTTCCGCCTTGCTCGCGGCGACCTTCGCGCGATTCAGGGCGTTTGTCGCGGAGACTTGTTTCGTGAGCTTCAGCACGCGCATCAGCGCGCTGATCGACCAAAAGAACTCGCCCGTGTCCTCATCTTCTGCGATTGCTGCATCCTCGATCGGACGAAAATCATCATCCCTCTCCGCCAACATCGCACAGACCTCGCTTAGCTTGCCGGTATTCGCCATTTACCGCTTCTCCGTCTCGAAATTCATCAATCCACCCTCGGCAGCGTCAACCCGTCCTGGTCCTGGTACTTCCCCTTCTTGTCCGCGTACGACACCGCGCACACGCGGTCGGCCTTGAGGAACACGAGCTGGGCCATGCCCTCGCTGGCGTAGACCTTCGCGGGCAGGGGCGTCGTGTTGCTGATCTCGAGCGTCACCTTGCCTCGCCATTCGGGCTCGAGGGGGGTGACATTCACGATCAGGCCGCAGCGGGCGTAGGTGCTCTTGCCGACGCAGATGACGAGCACATCGCGCGGGATGGTGAAGGTCTCGACCGTCTCGCAGAGCGCGAAGGAGTTCGGGGGGATGATGACGAAGTCCGACCCGGTTGAGGCGGTGTCGACCTCGACCATGAACTCGTCGCTGAAGCGCTTGGGGTCGACGACCGCGATCCCGCCCGACCGGGGAGTCGGCGTGAAGATCTTGAAGCGGGTGCCGACGCGGACATCGTAGCCGTAGGAAGAGACGCCGAAGGAGATGCGCCCGGGACGCTTCTGCGCGTCTGCGAAGGGCTCGATCCCGATGAGTTCGCGGATCTGCGTGTCGCACAGGACGGCCATTCGTCCACCTCCACCCGCGCCTGTCGGCCCAACCCAACCGACGCCACCGCCCCCCCACCTCTCCGCCACCCCGGGAGCGCCCGACCACCCGCCCGCTTCCGGCAGATGCGTACTGCGAGCGTTCCGCATCCTACCCGAATGTACTCCGAACTGTAGGGCTCCAAGTCACGCTCGGCCACCAGCCGATCTGACGAGTGCTTCGGAATATACCGCTACCCATCGTGTGCTCAAGAGGAAAGGCAACAAAATATCGTGGGTCCCGTCCGATAAACCGGGGCGATGGCATAACCCGAGCGTACCCGGGAACTTGCGCCGTGTGAAATCGATCAGGCCGCCCCCACGGGTCGTGTGGAAAAGCTGGCTGAAGGGGTGGTCAACCCAACCTGTGGTGGTGGACAACCTGTCGCCGGGTGTCGGTGGGTCCGGAGCCGCCGGAGCGGGTGGCCGGGCTGCTACCCTCCGTTGGGACGGGCTCTCGCGGAGCGGAAACGGCGTGACTACGGCGGAAATCGACCCCCTGCTCGAAGGGCTGACGGACGCGCAGCGCGAGGCGGTCCTCGCGACCGAAGGCCCGGTGCTGATCCTCGCCGCCGCCGGGTCGGGCAAGACGAGGGTCATCACGCGCCGGATCGCGTACCTGCTGTCGCTTGGTGTGCCCCCGTGGCAGATCCTGGCGCTGACCTTCACGAACAAGGCCGCCGGCGAGATGCGCGAGCGGGTGGGCGTGCTGCTGGGTCCGGACGCCGGCGCGCGAGGGCTGACGGTGACGACCTTCCACGCGCTGTGCGCGCGCCTGCTGCGGCGCTACGCGCCGCTCATGGAGGGTCGTCCGGGGTGGGCGATCCGCCACGACTACACGATCTACGACGCGGACGACCAGCAGGCGCTCATGAAGCGGGTCATCGGCGAGATGAACCTGACGAGCGCGAACTGGCCGCCGCGGAGCGTGCTGGCGTCGATCAGCCACGCGAAGAACGAACTGAAGGATGCCCTGGCGTTCGAGGCGGGCGCGGGGGACTTCTACTCGCGCTCGCTGGCGAAGATCTATCAGGCCTACGAGCGGGCGCTGCGGGGCGCGAATGCGGTGGACTTCGACGACCTGCTCATGCTGACCGTGCGCCTGCTCCAGGAGAGCGACGAAGCGCGCGATGAGGTGCAGGGGCGGTGGAAGTACCTGATGATCGACGAGTACCAGGACACGAACCACGCGCAGTTCCTGTTGTCGTCGCTCCTCGTGACCGGCGCGGGGCAGCCCGGCGGCGCCAATGTCTGCGTGGTGGGCGACCCGGATCAGTCGATCTACGGCTGGCGCGGGGCGGACATCGCCAACATCCTGGACTTCGAGGAGCAGTACCCCGGCGCGCGGGTGGTCACGCTGGGGCAGAACTTCCGCTCGACGGCTCCGATCCTCGCGACGGCCGACGCGCTCATCCGGCGCAACAAGCGGCGCAAGCACAAGGACCTGTTCACGACCCGCCCGGGGGGCGAGAAGCCCGAGGTGGTCCTGTGCCGCGACGAGCACCACGAGGCGCGGCTTGTCGTGGACTGGCTGAAGGCCCGGCGTGAAGCGGGCACGCCGGAAGCGTCGTGGAAGGACATGGCGGTCTTCTACCGCAACAACGCGCTGAGCCGCGTGATCGAGGACGAACTCCGCGGGGCGGGCGTGCCCTATGTCATCGCGCGGGGGACAGCGTTCTACCAGCGTGAGGAGGTGAAGGACGCGCTGTCGTACCTGCGGGTGGTGGCCAACCCGGCGGACGAGGTCTCCCTGTCGCGGATCATCAACAAGCCGGCGCGGAAGATCGGCAAGGCCTCGCTCGCCCGGGTCGAGCACGCGGCGGCGGAGCGGGGGATCACCCTGTTCGAGGCGCTGGGCGACGCGGGCGCGCTCACCGACATCGGCCCCGGGGGCGCGGGGGCGATGCGCCGGTTCGTCGAGATGGTCGACGGCTGGACCGGGGGCGGCTCGTTCCTGGGCGCCGAGGTGAGCGCCTCGCTGGCGGCGCTGGTCGAGCGGGTGCTGAATGAGTCGGGGCTCCGCGCCCATTACAAGGCCGCCGCGGTCAAGAGCGAGTCGGACGAGGACAAGCTCGCCAATCTCGACGAGCTGGTCTCCTCCGCGCGGGAGTTCGAGGAGTCCTACGACCCCGAGTCGGACCCCGCGCTCGCGGTCAGCCCCGGCGAGCAGACCCCAACCCCCCCGCTGCTGGCGATGCTCCGCGCGTACCTGGAGTCCGTTTCGCTCGTCGCCGATGCGGACAAGGTGGACCCGGCCAGCGGAGCGGTCACGCTGATGACGCTCCACGCCGCCAAGGGGCTGGAGTTCCACGCGGTGGCGATCGTCGGGCTGGAGGAGAATCTGCTTCCCAGCAGCCGCGCGCTCGAGGGGGACCCCGACGCCGAGGAGGAGCGCCGCCTGTGCTTCGTCGGCATCACCCGCGCGATGTCACGACTGCTGATCACCGCGTCGAGGTACCGCACCCTCCGCGGCCTGCGCGAGCGGACCATCCCCAGCCGCTTCCTCACCGAGCTGCCCGCGGAGCAGATCGCCCTCTCCGATCAGTCGGAGACAATGGAGGACTTCGACGACACTCCTTCGTTTGATGGACCCGTTGTGAAAGCGAGCCGACCCCACGCCGGCGGGGAGCGCCCACCACGGGGCGGCGGGCTGCCCACCGCGCCGGGCTACGGGTTCAGCGTCGGCTCGCGCGTCCGCCACCCGCAGTTCGGCGAGGGCGAGGTCAAGGTGATCCAAGGCGTTGGGGTGAACCTGCGGGCGACGATCGCGTTCCGCGACGCGGGTACGAAGACGCTGGTGCTGCAGTACGCGCGGCTGACGACGGTGGGGTGATGGACACGGGCGGGCCGCCGGTGCCACCGAGAGTCACGCAAAGGCCGGACGCCGGGTGCGGGGCTGCGGCCAGACGCCGGGTGCCGGGCTGCGGCGGGACGCCGTGGCCCGTTG